>CAYXDR010000283.1:0-1072 GCA_964463515.1 uncultured Desulfobacteraceae bacterium
AGGATCGTTATAATAATCTTTTTGCTGATGTTTTGAAATCCGTTTATAAGCCCCGCCCCCACCACCGCGCCGACTATGGCCGCGGAAGATGAAACCGGAATTCCGAGCAATGCAAAGAGATGCAGCCCGAAGGCCGATGAAAGCTGGGCGGCGAAGGCTTCTGGAATGCCGAGGGGCGTGATATCTTTTCCTACCGTGTAAGCGACACGTTTACCGTAGGTGGCCGCACCGACCGCTATGGAAATTCCCCCCAGGGCCAGCAAAAATTCAGGAGAAAAACGTCCCAGGTTGGCAATGGGACCCACTGCTACCCCTACATTGTTGGCTCCCAAGCCGTAGGCCACGTAGCAGGATGAAAAAATGGCCATCCATCCAAGGCTGTTTTTTATCATGATCGGGTTGACCCTGAGCCTGGAGGTCACAAAAGATATGAAATGCACTAGGGCGAAGGCCAGTCCAAGTGAGAGCAAAGGGCAGATCAGCCAGCTTCCGGCGATCGTCAGAAACCGGGAATAATCGATTTCGGCCCGTACAGCAAGGCCGATGCCGACTACACCCCCGACGATAGTTTGAGCGGTGGAGACAGGGAGCCTGCGGAATGTCGCCAAGGTCACGAATATGCCTGAGCAGGTCAACGCGATGGTGAGCGCCGCAGTCGAGAGATCCGCTTTCACGATTCCCGTCCCCAGCGTATGCATGACCTTGTGCCCGCCGATGACCGAGCCCAGAAATGCGAAGATGCCGACGAGAATGACTCCCCTGCGGAAATTCAGCAGGCCGCAGCCCACCGTCGTGCCGATGCAGTTGGCAGTGTCGTTGGCCCCGATGTTCCAGCCTACGTAGGCACCGGAGAAAAGCAGAAAAAATATCGAAAATCCCAGGTCTATGGCCGCGTCCTCCTTTTTTCCCGACTACGCGCACCCGCCTAACGCATTGGATATGAAGGTCATTTTGGGCGTTTAAACGAATATCCTGCTCCGGCCGGGATCGTAGAGTGGCCGGTCGTGCCTTTCAGCTGGTAGCACGCGCCGGAAAATCTCTATTTCATAACCTTCTTTCTTTCCTGCCTTTT
>CAYXDR010000283.1:1082-4735 GCA_964463515.1 uncultured Desulfobacteraceae bacterium
CCTTTTCGATAGGAAGATAGCCATAAGCTATCGTAGCCCCTACAGTGTAGCCGTACCCGCCGCTGGTGACGACACCGCAGACCTCTCCATTGTGACAGATGGTTTCCCCGCCGTGAAGCAGCACCGGCTCCCGGCTTTGGAGAGTAAAGCAGCAGAGCTTCCATTTCGGACCCTGTTCGACTAACTTGGAAAGAGCGGCTTTGCCCCGGAAATTTGGCTTGTCCATGGCAACGCAATAACCCAGCCCGGCATCGAACGGGGTGTAGTCGGGGGTGAGCTCTTTTCCCCAGTACCTGTAGCCTTTCTCCAACCGCAGGGATTCGACGGCCCGGTAGCCGGCGTCGCGCACGCGACCGTTTCCCGCCTCCATCAGGGTCTCGTAGACGTGACAAGCATATTCAGCCGGTATGTAGAGTTCGTAGCCAAGCTCTCCTACATAGGTGATTCGGAGACATCTGACCGGTGCGTATCCAACGGTTATCATACTACAGGAGCCGAACGGGAAAGCCTCGTTGCCGAAATCATCAGGGCAAACGCGATTGAGAAGACTTCGGGACTCCGGTCCGCAAATATTCAAAACTGCATAGGAGGAGGTTACATCGTTAAACTTGACAGAGCCGTCTGCGGGGAAGGCCCGTGATATCCAGGCTCGATCCCTTGCACCGAACGCGGTGCCGGTTACGACGAAGAAGCGGTTCTCGCCGGTACGGGAGACTGTTATGTCCGCCTCTATGCCTCCGCGGTCGTTACACAGCTGCGTATAAATCACCGTGCCGACAGGGCGGTCCATTTGGTTTACGGCGAGCCGGTTCATCATGGACACGGCTCCTGGGCCTTCCAGTTCGAATTTGTTAAAAGAGGTCTGATCGATGACCGCGGCATATTCCCGCACAGCACGGTGCTCTTCTCCCACGTAATCGAACCAGTTGGGAAGGCCGAAGGTCAATTCGTCTTTTCTTTCGACTCCTGGAGGCGCGAACCACAGAGGCCTTTCCCACCCGTATTTTGCGCCGAACACCGCCCCCCTTTTTTCCAAGTGGGAGGCAAGGGGGCTCCGGCGGATGCCCCTGGCCGACTGGTGTTCCTCAAACGGCCAGGATATGGTGTAGTGCTTGCCGTAAATCTCCTTTGTGCGGGAGATATTGTAGCGCATGCTCCTATGGTGGTCACCGAACCTGCGGATATCGAGGGGCCAGAGGTCCAGGCTTGGCTCCCCTTGGACTATCCACTCCGCTGCCATGCGCCCGGCCCCTCCCCCTGCGGCGATTCCGAACGCATTGAAGCCGGCTGCAACGAAATAATTTTCAAGCTCCACAGAAGTGCCCAGGATGCAGTTTCCATCGGGCGTGAATGCCTCCGGTCCGTTTACGAGCTTTGCGATGCCGGCCTCGGCCAGGCACGGCGTGCGGGCCATGGCGGCTTCGGAAAGGGGCATGAAATGATCGAAATCAGGTTCGAGCAGTTGCTGGGTGAAGTCAGGCGGAATGCCGTCCACCGCCCAGGGGATGCCGTCTCTTTCATACCCACCCATGACAAGCCCACCGACTTCCTCCTTGTAGTAAATCAGGCTGTCTTTGTCTCTTATGGTCGGCAGGTCCGGGGGAATTCCGTCTATCGGCTCCGTGACCAAGTATTGATGCTGGAAGGGAACCACGGGCACGTTGACCCCGGCCATCGCCCCCAGCTCTCCGGCCCACATCCCTGCCGCATTAACCACGGTTTCGCATTTGATGTCTCCCTTTTCGGTTCGAACCGATTTGATGCGGCACTGGTCAATATCGAGGCCTGTCACCCTGGTCCCGGTCAGAATCTTTACTCCGCGGGCCGCCGCTCCCTTGGCCAGTGCCATGGTGAGCCCGCTGGGGTCGGCCTGGCCGTCGGAGGGCATGAACGCCGCCCCGATGATTCCCTCGATGTTAAGCAGAGGGAAAAGATCGAGGGCTTCGCCGGCTGGAATCATGTGCATTTCGAGACCAAAGCTCCGGGCCGTGGTGGCTCCCCGCTCCAGCTCCCTCATTCGATCTTCGGTAGAGGCCAGGTGCAGGCAGCCGACCTGTTTCCACCCTGTCGTAAGGCCTGTTTCCGCTTCGAGCGTATCGTAGAGTTCGACACTGTATTTGAGCATGCGGGTGACGTTTCTGTTCGATCGCAACTGTCCGATAAGCCCTGCAGCATGCCAGGTTGATCCGCTGGTGAGCTCCCCTTTTTCTATCAGCATTATGTCGGTGACACCCATCTTGGAAAGATGATAGGCGATGCTGCATCCCACAATGCCTCCGCCGATGATAACCACCTGTGCCTGATCGTTCATCTTTATCCCTTTTTTTCGTTAGTTTCCCTCCGGATACTGCAAGCTTATCCCTATATGTCCGGGTTGGTTCTCTCCGTTTCCGGCGGGTTTAAAACAGTTTCCAAAACTTCTGTCAAAGCCGGTACTATTTCAAACAGGTCGCCGACGATCCCATAGTCGCACTTGCTGAATATGGGGGCTTGCTGATCGGTGTTTACGGCCACTATCGTTTTCGATGTTTTCATTCCGGCGAAATGCTGGATGGATCCGGAAATCCCGCATGCTATGTATACGGAAGGGCTCACGGTTTTTCCGGTTTGGCCCACCTGCATCGAGTGAGGTGCAAATCCGGCATCCACCGCCGCGCGGGAGGCTCCGACTGCCGCTCCCATGGTACCGGCGCAATCATGGAGGAGTGCGAAGTTTTCCGCCGAACCCATGGCCTTGCCGCCGGATATTATTATGGAGGCTTCGGTCAGTTCCACCAGGGCATCCGGGTTTCTTTCAATGCCGGTTGTTCGAATTCTGCCGGGATCACGAACCGCGGTTTGAAACCGAATGATTTCTGCGCTGCAGGGTGAAACATTGGACTTCACCGCCTTGGGCCTTATGCTGCATGCAAAAAGACCAGGCTCAAAAGCGATAACCGCAGTGGCTTTGCCGGAGAACCTTGATTTACGGACTTCACGGGCCACGAAGTCCACTCCGGTGCAGTCGAGCACCAGGGGAATATCTAGGATGGCGGCTATCCTGGCAAGTATATCGTTGCCGCGTCGAGTGCCGGCGGCTGCAAGGGCATCGGGCTTGAACTTTTTTACCGCCTCGGTCAATGCTGCTGCAGCTGCTTCCGGACGCTCCTCCAGCCGGATTTCCGGGACGCCGATACCGACGATTCGGGAAACCCCGTATTTTTCGAGCGAGCTTTTGTGACGGGACGGGTTTTCATCCATCATAAATGCGGTGGCACTGCACGATTCATGGGAGCATGCAGCGGTAACCGCCTCGTAGCAGGAGGGTTTTACCCGGCCCTGGTCAATTTCTACCAATACGGCAATCTCAGTCATGATCTAACCATTTACCTATCAATTCATAAAGGCATGTTTTTTTCCGCCGGAGCGTTTTCCGATCCGTTTTTTATTATCCGCGCGAGCGCGCAAGCCACTTCCAGCGTGGTTCCTGCAAGCATTTCCGCCTTCCTTTCATCTGTTGCAGCCTCGATTCGAACAATCCTGAAACCTTCGCTTCGTTGTTCGACAAAAGAATCAACTGCGGTTTTTTCCACCGGTTTTTTTCCGGCCTGCATCAGCGCGGGCAAAGTGGGGGCGCGGGGCGTATTAAGACCCCGGGCCGCACCCATAACGCA
>CAYXDR010000284.1:0-4730 GCA_964463515.1 uncultured Desulfobacteraceae bacterium
AACCATCAATAACAACATCGGGAGATGGGAAGTTTGCCGGGATTTCAAGTATCCTTGGCCAGCATTCAATGGTGATGAAGATGAAATCAGAGAAAATCAGGTTGGTAAAATTGCAAAAAGTGCTTCTTAGAACTGTGCCCGTGGCCGCATTGCTTTTGCTGGGCGCATGCGTGGGCACCGAGCAGGACCTCAGGTATTTGAACGACCAGATAGTGGCTTTGAATTCCAGGGTTTCCGGTATAGAAGATACTGTGGGCGAGCGGCTGGAAGGAACGCTCGACGATCGGATCAGGACGGTCAAAGAAGAACAGGTGGAGACAGGGCAGGATCTGGAAGAATTGAAACGGGAGGTCCAGAACCTTTCAAACCGTGTGGATGAGCACCGTGCCCTTGTTAGAAAGGTGGTCGAGAAGGATACCACTGAGCAGGGGGCCGGGATGGACCGGCTTTCGGACCTGGATGCGAGGACAACCCGCCTCGAGGGTTCCGTGGCCAGGATTATGAAAAAGTTGGGAATGGAAGGAGCTCCCGTGATTTCTGCGCCTTCTGTGGCGGATCTTCCCGCCCCGGCTCCAGGGGCTGAGCCGGACCGACCGGATGCGGAACGGGACGCGGAACAGGCGAAGCCCTCCCGACCTGACGAGGACCTCTACAAAAAGACCCTTTCGATTTACAGGGACAAAAAGTTCGAAGAGGCCCTGGCAGGCTTCGAAGGATTTCTCGAGAAGCATCCTGAATCCGGCTATGCTGAAAACGCCCAGTTCTGGATCGGTGAGTGCCATATGTCAATGAAGGAATACGAACAGGCCATTCTGGCATTTCAGAAGGTCATCACCGATTATCCCAAGGGAAACAAAGTGCCGGGTGCGACATACCGGCAGGCGGTGGCGTTCTATGAAATAAACGACAAGATCAGTGCACGCTTGCTGTTGAACAGGGTGATCAGGTCTTATCCGGATTCCGAAGAGGCGGATCTCGCGAAAAAGAAGCTGGACGCCATCAAATAGATGGGAAAAGTGCTCACAGGGCTTGATGTATTCTGTAGTGATGGCTGGAAGAGATTTGCCGGAACGAGGCTGGGAATTCTCGCCAACCAGGCATCGCTTGATACTTCCCTCCGTACCACGGTCCGGGCGGTGGATGATTGCCTGCCCGGCGCGGTGAGAACGCTTTTCGGCCCCCAGCACGGTTATCGGGGTGAGGATCAGGACAACATGGTTGAAACTTCTCACGCCGAGGATCCCCTCCTCGGCGTACCAGTTTACAGCCTATATTCCAGCACGAGAGAGCCTCTTGCCCATATGCTCGAGGGGATAGACGTGTTGCTTGTCGATCTCCAGGATGTGGGAACACGTGTCTACACCTTTGCCTCAACAGTAAAAAATTGTCTCCGGGCCTGTGCGGTCAACGATGTGCGCGTTGTCATCCTGGACAGGCCCAATCCTCTGGGAGGCGACAGGATAGAAGGCAATATCCTCGACCCGGCGTTTTTTTCTTTTGTGGGACCGGCCCGCATTCCCATGCGTCATGGCTTGACCTTGGGGGAGCTTGGGCAGCTTTTGAACGATGAATGCGGGATAGGCTGCGAGCTCGAAGTCATAAGGCTGCGTGGGTGGCACAGGGCAATGCTCTGGAAGGATACGGCGCTCAGGTGGCTTTTGCCTTCTACGAACATGCCCTGCCCTGAGACCGCGGCTGTGTATCCGGGCCAGGTGCTCTGGGAGGGAACTAATGTGTCTGAGGGCAGGGGTACCTGCCGACCCTTCGAGATTTTCGGTGCGCCCTTCCTCGACGTTTCAGCGGTTAGAAAGGCCATCTCCCCCGATGCATTAAGAGGCTGTCATCTTCAGGATTATAGTTTCCGCCCTACATTTCACAAATGGAAAGGGGAGCTGTGCAGAGGTTTCATGCTGCATGTGGTGGATCCGGGGGTCTATTCACCTTACTATACATCTTTGTGCCTTTTGCAGGCGGTGCTCAAGGCACACCCGGACGCCTTCAAATGGCGTAATCCTCCCTATGAATATGAATATGATAAGGCGCCGATAGATTTGATTCTAGGCGACAGGCAACTGCGCATTAGTCTCGAAGAGGGTGTCCCTCCCGTCGGGCTCAGAGGCCGTTGGGAACCTGGTCTCGCTGAATTTGACCAAAGAAGGGCCCGGTACTTCCTCTACAGGTAGACCGGGCCCGGCGGGCGCCGGGACCGGGAGCGGCCGCTTTATTGTGCGGACTGACCGTCTATCCACTTGTCTATGGCTTCTCTGTCGAAGCGCCATACCCGTCCGATCCTTATTGCCGGTATTTTACCTTCAGCTGCATATTTACAGATCGTAATTTCATGAAGTTTCAGGTACTTGGCTACCTCTTTAGTAGTCATTATTTCAGGCATAGTTTCCTCCAATCAAAATAAACGTTTATTTTAAACCTCAACCAAAAACAAATCTTTTTTTATTTTCATGGCTCAAAAAGAAATCACCATGTGGTTCAGTAACATTTTCCACAGGATTTGCCTGTGGATTTGATCCACCTGTAAAATTTACGTTGAGAAATGGCCTTTATCGCTTAGATGAATGAAAATTTCAAGTTAAAAATGATCGATGCCCCAGGAAAAATTATTTCGATCTATAAAGGCTGCCTGAGGTTTGTATTCAGTTAATGTCACAGGTTTAGCCCCGTGCCGGCAGATGGCATCGTAAAAAGAATCACAACATCCCGATCCCTCCAGGCGTGGCGTCAGCCAGGCTTGGAGGCGGGATGTTGGGATGGCGGTCAAAGGAATTATACTGTGAAAGCGAGATTTGTCAGATAAGTCACTATGCCGGGGAAAAAGACCACGAATATCAGTCCGATGATCTGCAGAGCTATGAAAGGGAGTGCTCCTTTGTAAATGTCCATTAAGGTAACTCCCGGTAGTTTAAGTGATTTCATGAAGAAAAGGGCGTACCCGAACGGGGGTGACAAAAAGGAAACCTGGAGGTTTATCGAAACCAGCATCCCGAACCAGAACGGATCGAGGCCATAGACCTGTTCTGCTATCGGAAAGAAGATAGGGACCAGCAGCATTAGAATGGCGGTCCAGTCGATTATCATACCCAGTAGATAAATGAGGACCATGGTCATTCCGAGGAACAGCCATTTGTTTCCTAGCCCGAGGAAAAGGTTTCCAAGAGTTTTGCCGCATCCCATGCCCATGAATACAGCAGAAAATATATTCACGCCTACAATTATAAACAGAACCATGCAGGATGTCTTTACCGTGGCCGTCGTGGCGTAGGACAGGTTTGTCCATGTAAATTTCCTGTAGCATATCATGAGGATGATCGCGGCGAACGCACCCACGGCCCCTGCTTCAGAGGGAGTGGCGATGCCGAAGAATATCGAGCCCAGTACTACGAACATCAGGATTATGGGCGGAGTGACGGCCTTTATGCCTCTGATAAGCCTTATCCGGAGGGCATCGATTTCCTCTTTAGGAACCGGAGGGCCTTTCTGAGGATTGCGCCTGCACAATATGTAGATATAGATCATATACAAAAACGCAAGGAGCAGACCCGGCCCGATGGCCCCTATGAACAGCTGACCCACGGAAATACCGGCCACGGCGCCGAGCACTATAAGCAGCATGCTCGGAGGGATGAGAATTCCCAGGCTTCCTCCCGCCATAATTGTTCCCACAGTAAGTTTTCGGTCGTATTTGTGATCCAAAAGGTAAGGCCCGGCCAGCACGCCCATGCTGACGATGGAGGCACCGATGATGCCGGTGCTTGCGGCGAAAACGGTACACACCAGTGTGACCGCAATGGCGAGGCCTCCTGGTAGAGGAGCCACAAGGTCTCGGATTCCGTCGAACATAATTTTGGCGATGCCGGATCTTTCCAGGATGTAGGCCATAAAAATAAACAGGGGTATCGCGATCAAAGGAAAGCTTACCATTACCGAATAGGTTTTTGTTACCGCTATGGGCAGTGCGGCCGGGCCTATGAAAATCAATCCGAAAATGATCCCCAGCCCGCCGAATGTCAGGGCCACCGGATGGCCGAGGAAGAGGCATCCGACTGTTATCGAACCGATGAGAGCCAGGAATAGATTATCGTTCATTTTGTATTCCTTTTAATTTGTCTATATGCTTAATAATAAAGGATAACGCCTGAAGCAGAATGAAGAAAAACGCAACTGGGATCACTGTCCTGAAATGAGCCAGCGGGGGTCTCCAAACACTGTGTCCCTGTTCCATGGCCTTCCAGGAGTTGATTGCGATAGGTATCCCTCCCTTGATCATCGAAGCGGCAAAAACTATGGTGAAAACCATGAAGCAGCCTATGGCAAGCCAGTTTCGCAATTTGGGACCGAGCCTTTCGGAGAAAAGATCGATGGCTACATGTCCTTTATGGAGGAATGTGTAGACAGATCCAAACATTATATAATAGCCGAAAATGAAGTAGGAAGTTTCAGTGAACCATATCTGGGGGGCGGAAAATATTTTCCTCATCACCGACTCGAAAATGAATACGGCCACCAGCAGCACTATGGCCCATTGAATGACTTTACCTATCCATTCGCTACAGGTGTCGATATACTGGGCAATGATACGTAGCGTCTTCATATTAACCTCGTTGGGCAGGCGGTGGAGCACCGCCTGTGTTTTACCATGGAAATTACACACCGAAAATTTTGATGAAACCGTAAAAAGTCAAAACGACCATGCCCTTCGGGGTCGGTGTCGCTAT
>CAYXDR010000285.1:0-4721 GCA_964463515.1 uncultured Desulfobacteraceae bacterium
GCGAGAGATATTGCAGTTTTTCTCAAAAGGAGATCTACGCTACCAGGACATGGGCCTTGGTGGATAGCCAGGGCGATTAAAGATTTTTTCTTTGCGTCCTTTGCGTCTTCTCGAAGATCCTCGGCATGCACAGCATGTCGGGAGCGGTTCATCTTTCCACGTATCGTTTTCGGCCGGCACTTTTTTTGTGGTGCCATGAAATATGGGCTTGCAACTTTCGATCCGGACATGGTAGGACTTTGCCACACCCCGGCGGACGGAGGCCACCGGGTTTTGCTTCAGGTTGAAATTTTTACAGGAGATGCACGTGATGGAATCCGGGGTCCGGGATGGAGGCGCCGGCCGCGTGGCCGAAATGACCAGGGAAGGACAAATGAAAGAGGTCATCTTTTCGATCCGCAGGCTTATGCAGGCCGGGGAAATGTACACCAAGGAGTTGGGAAAGAAATACCAGGTGAGCGCTCCACAGCTCTATTGTCTGCTCGCGCTCAACGATCACGGCCCTCTGCCGCCGTCTCAGATCGCCCGCCACATACTGGTGAAATCCAGTACCGTGACCGGCATCGTAGACAGGCTTGAACAGAAGGGTTTGGTCCAGCGGGTCCGCAATTCGCGGGACCGCAGGGTAATCAACATAGAATTGACGGAAAAGGGGCGGGAGTTGGCCCGCCATGCGCCGCCGCCGATACAGCGTACGATAATGGACGGGTTGAAACGGGTGTCCGACGGGCAGCTGACCGAAATAACCAGGGGCTTGAAGCTGCTCACCGACATGCTGGATGTATGTGATCTTGAGGTGGAGTAGTACCGTGGCCTTCAGGTGAGCATCCTGGCCATGAGCGGAATCGCGATGAAGGTTCCCGCCGAACTTCCCAGGTTGGTAAACACCACCACGAGCAGTATCCTCGTGATCTTGTTTTTCCAGAATCCTTTTATCGAGACTATGTCTTGGGTGAGATGTTCGAAATCTCTGACCTTGGGCTTTTGACTCAGGACCTCGACGATCCCTGCGACCCAGCCGGCTGCGATCATGGGGTTCATGGAGGTTACAGGCGCAGCCACGACCGCGCTGATTATGGTAAAAGGGTGGGCCAGGGCCAGGGCCGCGCCTAAACCCGCCAAAACTGCATTGGCAATCACCCACCAGGTGATCATGCCGGCGGCGGCCTCCGCCCCTGCGCCTATAAAGCCCGCTGTTACGAGCGCTATGATGCCCGCGGGGATGCCCCACTTCAGAACGGGGAATATTTTTCCCTTTGGGGGGAGATGTTCGAGCTCGGCGATATCGACCGGTTTTTCCCAGTTGGCGATAATTCCGGGAACGTGGCCCGCGCCTGCGACTGCGACTATTTTCCTGCCGGGTGCGTTGCGGATTTTGAAAGCCAGGTAGCGGTCGCGTTCATCGATCAGCACCTGCTTCACAACCGGAAGGTCCCTGGCCATCTCGGCCAGAACGCTTTCAAGCATGTCCTGTTCCTTCAGTTTTTCGACGTCTTCTTCTGTGATGTCGGATGCACCCGGAATGGACATCATTAAATTGAATGCCAGCTTGATCCTGGGCCAGAAACCAAGGCTCCGCCAGGTTCGCGCCAGTGTGGTGCGGATGTCCCTGTCCGCGAGCCATATCTCGGCCCCGGATTTCTCCGCCGCCTTAACAGCCCTCAGCATCTCTTCTCCAGGGCGGACACCGAGCTTAAGGGCGATCTTACGTTGGAAAGAGGCGAGAACAAGGTTGGATAAAAGCACCATCGCCTTCTTTTCCCGCACCACCTTGAGCAGGTCTGTTTCCTGCCATTTCTCGGGTTGAGTCAGTGCCTGGTACCTGGAAGAGCACAGCTCCACGCACACGGTGTCCGGCTGCTCTTGCTCTATGACTTGCTCCACCAGGAGCGCACTTTCCAACGACACGTGGGCCGTTCCTATGAGAACGATTTCCCTGTCTTCGTAAAACAGCCTGTGAACACCTGTTTTGTTGCCGTCCAGCTCCAATTTCATTATACTCCTTATCGATGGAAAGGCCCTGCATTATCATATTGAGGGGCGGTTTCCAAGATATATTTATTTCTGATTCTTCAAAAGGATTGATGACGATAAAATGTCCTGCTCGATCAGTGAGTCCATAAATGTCCATCTCGAGGCGGCGGTGAGCGGGGGCGTGTTTCCCGGAGCGGTACTGCTGGCGGCAGCCCGGGGCGAAATCCTCTGTCTGACTGCGGCAGGGTTCAAGTGCATTGAACCCGCAGAAGAGCCAATGGACATCGACACGGTTTTCGACCTTGCTTCATTGACAAAACCGCTTGCAACCGGCAGTGCCGTGATGAAGCTGGTCGATGAAGGGCGCCTGGACCTGGACGAACCAGTCCACCATATACTCGAACTTGAACCTGGCCCTGGCCGCAGCCGGGTCACATGCCGGATGCTCCTCGGCCACTGCGGAGGGTTCCCGGCATGGGAGCCGTTTTACAGGCGGCTTTCATCTGTTGAGCCCGGGGAAAGGAGAAGCCTGCTTCGGGCTGCCTTGTGGGAACTCCCCCAGGCTTATCGGCCCGGGACGAAAAGCCTTTACAGCGACCCTGGTTATATGCTCCTTGAATGGGTGGTGGAAAAATGCTCCGGAATGTCTCTTGCCGATATTTCAAACGCCCATTACCGTTCGCTGGGCTTGAAGAGCGCCTACCTGGGGCGTGAGGCGAAGCCGGGGGAGTTGAACGAACCCCGTTTCGCGGCAACCGAATACTGCCCTTGGCGCGGTCGTATCGTGCGCGGGGATGTTCACGACGAAAACGCCTATATTCTTGACGGCTGGAGCGGGCATGCCGGGCTGTTCGGAACCGCATCCGATGTTTACCTGCTTGCCCGCCACGTGGCCGCTCACTACCGGGGAGACAGGGACGACTGGATCAGGCCCGGCACGGCCCAACATTTCCTTTCCCGGGGCTCGGCCCGGTGCCCCGGCACGTTTGTGCTCGGCTGGGACACCCCCACGGAAGGATTTTCCAGCTCGGGCAAGTACTTTTCACGTAATACGGTGGGGCACCTGGGTTTCACGGGCACTTCGTTGTGGATGGACCTGGAGCGCGATGTGACCGTTGTTCTGCTGACAAACAGGGTTCATCCCACACGCACCAACGAAAAAATCCGTAGTTTCAGGCCCTTTATCCATGACGCCGTGATGCGGGCCATCCGTGCGGCGACAGGTTCCAGGGCTTAAGGCTCCCCCATGCCAGGATTATTTTTCTAAGCCGTGGTTACAGGTCCAGCCTGGTTTCGATTTTAGCGCCGGAAGACAGGTTTTCCACGATCACTGGTTCACCGCAAGTTCGACGGCGCACTCGTCAGCTTCGGGGGCTATCATCATCCGGTCATCCTCTACATCCTTTCCACCACGGCCCGGCCGAACTCCGAGCACTTCACCCGGGTGGCGCGGTCCAGCTGACGGGCGAGATCGTAGGTGACCACGCCCTCTGAAACTGTCCTTTCGAGGGCCGCGCGGATTTTCTCTGCAGCTTCTTTCCATCCGATGTAATCGAACATGAATGCGCCGGACAGTATCATGGAGCCGGGGTTTACGAGATCTTTTTCAGCATATTTGGGGGCGGTTCCGTGGGTTGCTTCGAAAACAGCAGCTTCATCGCCCACGTTCGCCCCCGGGGCCATCCCCAGGCCTCCCACCTGGGCTGCCAGGGCGTCTGAGATGTAGTCTCCGTTCAAGTTGGGCATCGCGAGCACTTCGTATTCGGACGGCCTGAGCAGTATCTGCTGGAACATGGCGTCTGCGATCCGGTCCTTTATAACCACTTTGCCTTGAGCAGCCGCGCCCCGGCTCATGTCTTCCTCGGATACGGTCGAATCCGGGAATTCCTCGCGGGCAAGCTCATAGCCCCACTCGCGGAAGGCGCCTTCGGTGAATTTCATGATATTGCCCTTGTGAACCAGTGTCACGCTGCTGCGGCCATGCTCCGCGGCCCATTTTATTGCGCGCCGGATCAGCCGCTTGGATCCGAAAGGGCTCATGGGCTTGAGCCCAACCGCGGCGTCCGGGCGGATTTCAGCCCCCAGGTTTTCGTTGATGTACCCGATCAGGCCCGCCGCCTCCGAGCTTCCGGATGCCCATTCGAGCCCTGCGTATACATCCTCGGTGTTTTCCCTGAAAATTACCATGTCCACATCTTCAGGCCGCTTCACCGGGGAAGGAACCCCGGCTATGTGGCGCACAGGGCGGATGCAGGCGTAGAGGTCCAGCTTGTGGCGGATCATCACGTTGAGGCTGCGGATGCCTCCTCCCACCGGGGTCGCAAGCGGGCCCTTTATTCCCACGCGGTGCCGCCGGAGTGCATCCAGCGTTTCTTCGGGGAGCCACGAACCGCTTTCGCGGTATGCTTTTTCCCCGGCCGGAACCTCGATCCAGACGACCCGGCGCGTGTCCTGGTAAGCGGCTTTCACCGCCGCATCAAACACCGGGGCGGATGCACGCCATATGTCCGGACCCACTCCGTCTCCTGCAATGTAGGGTATTACCGGATCGTGTGGTACGTTCAGCGAATTGTTCGGGCCGGGTTCGATTAAAGATCCTTTCAAGGTACAGCTCCTTTCTTGGTCAGGCATACAGGTTGATTTCACTTTTCTCTTTCAAGTAGTTCTCTATTATTTCGAGCATGGCGCTGATTTTAAAATGCAGGAAACCTGGACCTTCATATTTTTAAGTTCTCCCCGAAAAAGAC
>CAYXDR010000286.1:0-4698 GCA_964463515.1 uncultured Desulfobacteraceae bacterium
GCCGGCTCCAGTACCCTCCCAATGCGAGGCTGATCCGTGTGATGTGTTCGGCCAGGGTTTCCATAAAAATGATCAGGCGGGCCTTCGAGCTCGGGGCGGCGGGCGTGCTGGTGGCCGGCTGCGAGTTTCCCACGTGCCACTATATTTCAGGAAATTATGCTGCTGAAAGACGTATCAAACGTGCGAAAAAAACCCTGGCTAAAGGCGGGTTCGACCCGGACAGGCTGTGGAATGTCTGGTGTTCAGCGGCGGATGGTCCCAAGTTCGCTGCGACGATGAGAGACATGGTCCGGGAGCTGTGCCCCGGAAAAGGAGGGAAGTGACATATGCGTGGCGCGGTCCCTTTCACCGAGGGTATGTTTTGTGATGTGGAGATGTTTCGAAGTTGTGAGCAGTGTGGGCTCTGCAGTTCCGCCTGCCCCTTGACGGGAACGGAAGGATTTAATGTCAGGAAAATTCTGAGATACGTGGAACTGGGGCTTGCCGAGGAAATCGCCGGGACCCGGCTGCCCTGGGCATGCACCACCTGCGGTAGGTGCGAGGAGGTATGCCCTAACGGAGTCGCGCTGTTGGATGTCATCCGCCCTTTACGTGCCCTTGGGCCGGTGGAGTTCGCCCCGGAATCTGCCCCGTGTGCCGCTGCTTGTCCGGCCGGGATAGATGTACCGGGATATATCCGGCTGATCGCAGCCGGAGACCCTTCCACCGCACTTTCATTGATAGCCCAAAGCGTGCCCTTTCCCGGAGTTCTAGGCCGGGTATGCACGCACCCCTGCGAGTCGGTATGCAGGAGGGGCGAAGTGAACCAGGCGGTTGCAATTTGTGCGCTCAAAAGGTTTGCCGCCGACCATGGCGGTGACGATGTTCTTGTTCATGGTCGAGGGGACGATACCGGGCGGAAGGTGGCTATTGTTGGAGCGGGCCCGGCCGGGCTTACTGCAGCTTGGTTTCTGCGCAGGAAGGGTCACGGTGTGACGGTGTTCGAGGCTAGGGAAGAGCCGGGGGGAATGATGCGCTACGGGATACCCGCCTACCGCCTACCCAATGATGTCCTGGAACGCGAAATAGAAGGGATACTGTCTCTCGGGGTTGAATTGAAAACCGGAGTAAAGCTGGGTGAAGACCTCGATTTGGCTTCCGTGAAGCAAGAATACGATGCAGTGCTTGTTGCTGTGGGGCTTTGGCAGAGCAAGAAACTTCCCCTTGACGGTTCAGGGCTTGACGGTGTTTCGGGGGGACTAGAATTTTTGATTTCGGCCGCGGAAGAGGGCTCAGCGAAAACAGGGCATGATCTTGTCGTCGTAGGAGGAGGGAATGTGGCCGTGGACGTGGCTTTGACTGCCCTTCGGCTGGGCGCTGGACGGGTTACTATGGCGTGCCTGGAGAGCTTGAGCGAGATGCCTGCCAGCCCCCGCGAAATCGAAGTGGCCGTCGAAGAGGGAGTCGATTTGCTGCCCTCGTGGGGGCCCCGTGCAATTCTGGGAAAAAACGGTCGTGTTTCGGGTGTGGAGCTGGTGCGGTGCACATCGGTTTTTGACGAACAAGGAGCCTTTTGCCCGATGTTCGGAGAAGAGACAAGAAAGATCGAAGCCGATGCTGTGATTCTGGCTGTGGGGCAGCAGTGTGATATGTCCTTTACGGCTAACGATAGGAAGCTTACCTCGGACGGATTTATATCGGCGGACAGGAAGAGTTTGAAAACCGGCATCGAGGGGGTTTTTGGAGCCGGAGATGCTGTTTCTGGTCCCGGTACAGTGGTGGAAGCTGTTAGCGCCGGCAAAAGGGCAGGAGCCGAAATCGATCGTGCTTTGGGAGGCGACGGTATTCTGGAGCCATTTGTCATGAAGGAAAGCCTGGGCGAACCCTATGGCGGGAAAAGACCGGAGGGATTTGCTGATCGGTCGCGAGAGCAGCCTCCAGCAGTGCCTGTGGAAGAAAGAAGAAAATCATTCCTTGAGGTCGATAGGTGTTTTTCCAAGGAGCAGGCTATAAAAGAAGCTTCCCGATGCCTTCAGTGCGATCTGGAAATCCGCCTGGCTGATCAAATTAAAACAATTATTTGAGAGACCATCTTATATGAAGCGTTTATGAATCTAGCATTTACGGCAAGAGCTGAATCAATATTTCAGGTTCATTCGGCGCCAAGCGCTTCCCGGACTTTCATGACCAGGGAACTGACCGAGAAAGGTTTCTGGAGGAAGTGCACGTTTTGCTCGATCACTCCGCAGGAATCGATAACATCCGAGGTGTAGCCGGACATGAAGACGACCTTTATCCCGGGGTTTAGTCTTTTCACTTTTTCTTCAAGGTCTCTGCCGTTCATATTGGGCATTACTACATCGGTAATCAGAAGGTCGACAGGGCTGTCGTAACTCTGGACCATTTCCAGCGCTTCCTGGGGATCGCGGGATGCAAGCACGCTGTAGCCGTGGCGTTCCAGTATAGCTTTACCAAGGGACAGGATCATTTCTTCGTCTTCCACAAGGAGTATCGTTTCAGGGACGACCGCGGGTTTCTGCCTGAATTGCTTTGAGGTGCTTGCGGCTTCGTTCGCCATGCGGGGAAGATATATCCTGACGCATGTGCCGCCGCCGGGCTGGCTTGTTATATTCACAAAGCCTTCGTTTTGCCGGACTATCCCGTAAACAGTGGGAAGCCCCAGCCCGGTGCCTTTACCAATCTCCTTTGTCGTAAAGAACGGTTCGAAGACGTGGTCGAGCGTTTCCTCGTCCATACCGCTACCGTCGTCACTGACCGCCATCAGAACGTAATCGCCCGGGGTAAAGCCTGTTTCGGCGCAGGAATCGCGATCCAGCACGATATTCGCGGTTTCAATAGTCATTGTTCCGATGCCGCTGATGGCATCGCGGGCATTGGCCGAAAGATTCACCAGGATTTGGTCCAACTGAAAGGGATCGACTTTGATCTGCCACAGGTTTGATCCCGGTTTCCATACGAGATTTATATCCTCACCGATCAGCCGCCTGAGCATTTCGAGCATGCCCGAGACGGTACCGTTAAGATCCAGCACCTTTGGCGCAGCGGTTTGCCTACGGGCGAAAGCGAGCAGTTGACGCGTGAGGTCGGCCGAGCGTTCCGCGGCTTTTCCAATTTCCGTCAAATCCTTGTAAACAGGATGTGAGGGGTTCACATTTGAAGAACCTATTTCCACGTGGCCCAGGATTACTTGCAGCATGTTGTTGAAATCGTGCGCCACGCCACCTGCAAGGCGTCCAATGGATTCCATTTTTCGGGCTTCAAGCAACTGTTCCTGAAGCCTTTGACTCTCTTCAGCGGCCCGTTTCCGCTCTGCCAGCTCCAGGTTCATGCGTTCGTACAGGCGGTTGTTGTCCAGGGCAATCGAGGCGAGTTCGGATAAGCGTTCGAGGATGGCGATGATATCTTGATCGAATCGACGCCTCCGGTCATGGTAGGAAAGTCCAAGGGTTCCTTCGAAATGCCCTTCATGTATCAGTGGCAATCCTATGGTCGTATGTCTTGAGTCGTAGGCTTCCAAGGGAGCTCGTTCGGGCCAGCTGCGGTAATCCTCGATCAGAACCGTTCCACGTTTACGCAGTATTTCCCCGTGCAGGCCGCGTTCAGGCTTGAAACGGCTGCCAAGCAGCCTCTTGTTGGGGCCGATTACAGCCTTGAATTCCACCTCGCCTTCTCCCGGGTCAAAAAGGCAAAGCCAACCCTCATCGGCACCGGTCAGTTCAACCGCGCGTCCGACAATGGCCTTGAAGAGATCATTCAATTCCATCCGGCGCATCAACCCGAACGCTGTTTCATTAAGGGCTTCGAGATATATGTTTCGGCGTCTCAATGCCTCGCCGGTCTTCTTTCGACCGGATATATCGCGGATAACGCAAAGGAGGCTGCTTTGACTTTCAAGTTGGATGGAGGAAAGAACCACTTCGGCCGGAAAGGTCTTACCGTCGTTGCGTTGACATAACCATTCAAAGCGGACGGGGCCCTCTCGAAACGCTCTTTCTATGAATTGATCGGCGGCGTCCAGGGATTTACGGCCGTCAGCCTGGAGCGGAGATGAGAATTCGACCAGCCGCCTGGTGTAAAATCCCGCTTTGTTTTCCAGGCCGAACATGACCACTGCGCGCTTGTTACAATCGAGAACCAGGCCTTCCTTTGTTGTCAGGACGATCGCGTCATGCGAACCCTCGAAAACAGTCTCCAACTTGTTTTCGCATTCTTGAAGCGCTTTGCGGGTCTGTTCCAGTTTCTTTCGGCATTGTTCAAAGTGTTTTTGAATGGTTTTGTGAGAAGGGCGGTTATTGGTCATAAGGCGCCTCAATTCCGATGGCCCCGTAAAATGGTACCATCACCGACTTATCGGCATCGGGGCCGAAAAGGTTTACACTCGGCCTCCTATACCGATTCCGACCCGAGGGGCATGGTTGTTTTGACTTTTTGTGGTTTAATAAATGTTTATCACTGACGAGACTGAAGCGAAACACATTCAATATAAAATATTATAAGTCCATTCAGTTGTTTTGACAATCGAAATTCAATGCTTTTGTATTAAGCTTCGGATAAAAAACTTTGTATTCTCTCTCGGGGCGGTCTTCATCGCTGATAAAGAGAAGTGCACCACCTGGCTTTAAATGAAAGTTTTTGCTTTTGCTCTGGAGTCCCCCGCTCGACCTGCCATCTCCCCCGATGAATCTCCCGCAGCAAACC
>CAYXDR010000287.1:0-4694 GCA_964463515.1 uncultured Desulfobacteraceae bacterium
GCGTGGGCACAGCATTGATGCTGTACGGCGTTATGGACAGCGGCATGGCTATAATCGCCGTAATCATAGCCGGCAGGGTGATCTCTCCAATGCAGATGGTGGTAAACGGCTGGAAGCAGTACCAGGATGCAAGAGACGCCTTCCTGAGGCTCAAGGAACTTCTCGCGGAGCTGCAGAAGCAGGAAAAAAGGGCGACCCTTGTACTCCCTCCGCCGGAAGGGCACATCAGCGCGCAGGGACTGGTCTACGCACCCACCGGGAAACCGATACTTCGGGGGATCACCTTCGAGCTCGTTGCCGGCGAAACCATGGGGTTGATAGGCCCGAGCGGTGCGGGCAAAACCACGCTGGCCAAAATCCTCACGGGCGCAGCCATCCCAAACAACGGGATCGTACGGCTGGACGGTGCCGACATACACCAGTGGGAGCAGGATCAACTGGGGAAACATATCGGCTACCTTCCCCAAGAGGTCGAGCTTTTCTCCGGCACCATCGCGCAGAACATCGCCCGCTTCCAGGAAACAGATATCGAGGAGGTACGGGAAGCAGCCCGTAAAGCAGAAGTACATGAAATAATAGAAGAGATGCCTGAAGGCTATGAAACACCGGTGGAAGAAAGGGGCTACAACCTGCCCGGCGGTCTCAGGCGGAGGGTGGGCCTTGCCCGCGCGCTGTTCGGAAACCCCCGGATATTGATACTGGACGAACCTGATGCAAATTTGGACCACCAGGGTCTGGAATCCCTCGTACGGATCATAAGCGAGGCGCGAGGGGACGGGGTCACCGTGATTCTCATAACCCACAGGCTCCAGCTCCTGCAGTTCACGCAGCAACTGCTGATGTTGAAAAACGGGCAGGTTGCGCTCTACGGCCCAACCCGCAAAACGCTCCCCAAGCTTCTACCCGCACAGGGCCGGCAGCCGGCTCTCAAGGCGGCCGGAAAGGAGGGCAGAGGCTGAAATGCGAAAATACATGATGCGACTTGTCCCCGAGCTGGGCTGCGGATTTTTCTTCAGCCTTTTTATTAACTTACTTGCGCTCGGCTACATCCTTTACCTGCGCCTGCTTTTCGACAAGGTCATGACCAGCCGAAGCCTTGAAACGCTTTTTTTCCTGACGGCCGCGGTCATAGGCGCCTACATGATTTCCGGCATTCTCGAAACCATACGCTCGAAGCTGCTGGTAAGGGTCGGGGTCAAATTCGATCGAACCGTCGCAGAGCGGTTGTTCCAGCGCATGATTACAGGCTCGGCCGAACCCGGGGCGTCAAAAAACACCAGGGGGTTAAGGGACCTCAACCGCATCCGCAATTTTCTGGGCGGAACGGGCATTTTCGCCCTTTTCGACACCCCGTGGGTGCCGGTTTACCTGGCCGTGATCTTCCTGTTCCACCCCGTGCTGGGATATGTTGCCTGCGCCGGTGCCTTGTTGCTGATGCTCCTGGTGGTGGCCCAGGAATTCACGACTTCGCGCCTGCAGGAGCGTCACTCCCGGTCCTCGCTTGAGACGGACCAGTTCCAGGGCTTCGCCATGAGAAACGCCCAGGCCGTTTACGCCATGGGAATGCTGCCGGCCCTGGCCGGCAGGTGGCGCGGTTTCAACCGCCAGGACGTGGCATTTGAAGACGCCATGGCGGGCCGGACGGGCATGTTTCAAAGCCTGGCCAAGGTAATCATGATGGGCACGGTGATTATCATCATGGCAGTGGGTGCTTACTTGGTAATTCTGCACGAAGCCACGCTCGGAACAATGGTGGCGGCCTCGATGTTCATGGGCCGGGGTCTCGCCCCGATAATGATGTTGGGCAATGCCTGGAAAAGCTGGATCGAAGCCAGGAGTTCCTACAAAAACCTGGACCTGCTGATGACCGAACACGAAGACGACACCCCTGCGTACCAGAGCACTGAAGCTGAAGCCAACTTGGCAGAGCCTCCATCATCATTCCGGGTCGAAAATGTAAGCTACAGCTTCGGAGGCATACCGGTGCTCTCTAACATATCCTTCAGCGTGCAGCCGGGGGAGATTCTCGCGATAATCGGGCCGAGCGGAGCTGGAAAATCAACCCTGGCCAAGATAATGCTGGGTCTCTGGAAGCCGGCTGAAGGCAGCGTATTCCTTAGTGACACCCCGCTCCACAACGTGGACCGAGCCCTTCTCGGTCAAAAGACAGGATACGTGCCCCAGGAAATCGATCTTTTCGCCGGAACCGTGGCCGAAAACATCGCCAGGATGGGAGAGGTGGATTCGGAGGCGGTGGTGGAAGCCGCGAACGAAGTGGGCGCGCATGGCATGATCCTGCAACTTCCCCGCGGTTATGATACGCCGATCGGTCCCGGCGGAATAAACCTTTCCGGCGGCCAGCAGCAGGCGATAGCGCTTGCCAGGGCCCGCTACGGCACACCCTGGTTCATGTTACTGGATGAACCCGACTCCCACCTCGACCACCAGAGCCGGAGCGAACTGAACACGCTTCTGATAAAGCTTAAGGAGCGACAGGTTTTTCAAATCATCATTTCCCACAAACGTGAGCTGGCCGGGCTCGCGGACCGCGTCCTGCTGCTCGACCGGGGCAGGGCAGTGGAAATGAACGCCGCCGAATACAGCAAGACACGACAGGAGTAAAAGTTATGCCCGACAACCATACGCAGGAAACCGCATCCGCACCAGGCGCGGACGAAAAGGCAGGTGTACCAGGATCTTCCAGGAAGGTGATAGCTCTGGGACTGCTGTTCGTGGCCCTCTTTTTCGGGGGCCTGGGCACCTGGGCCGCCCTGGCCAAGCTGCAGGGGGCGGTGATCGCCCCGGGCGAAATCATCGTCGAGGCCTACCGCAAGCAGGTGCAGCATTTGAACGGGGGCATCGTCAAGGAAATCCTGGTCCGGGAAGGAGACCGCGTCCAGGAGGGGCAGATATTGATCAGGCTTGACGGTGAAGCAGTGCTCGCCTCGAGGGACATGCTGAAGGCCCGCATGGACAGCCTGCAGGCCCGCCATGCCCGGCTTGTCGCGGAGATAGAACTCGACGAACGCATCCAGTGGCCGGAATATCTTCAGCAGCGCGCCCAGATGCCGAACGTCGCAAAGAGCATGAAAATCGAAAAACGTATTTTCGATGCAAACCTGGCGGCCAAAAACAGCCAGAAGCAACTGCGTCTCGCCCAGATCGAACGCCACCAGGCAATGATAAAGGGCCGTCAGAAACAGCTCGTCTCAATTCACAACACGATCTCATCCCTGGAGCAGGAACTTGAAGCAAAAAAGTCCCTCTTGAAAGAAAAATTTATCGATCAACCGCAGGTGATGGAACTTGAGCGCGCACTCAACGCGCACCAGGCCCGGATCGATGAACTGGAGACGGAAATCTCGGATTCCAGGGAAACCATCGATGCGCTGCGACTGGAAATAAAGGACCTGGACAAAAGGTACGCCCAGGAAGCCGCCAGACAGCTGAGTCCCGTGCGGCAGGAAATCGTGGATTTACGGGAACAGATAAGGCCGGCGGAAGACGCCGCGCGCAGGCTCGAAATCACCGCCCCTGCCTCTGGCATTGTTGTCAACATGCGCGTCCGGACAGAAGGAGGAGTCATCAGGGGCGGAGAGCCGCTGATGGAAATTGTCCCCCTCGAAAGCAGCCTCATCATAGCGGCCCGCGTGCTTCCGGATAAAATTGACGATGTACGGGTGGGCCAAAGCGCAAGCGTTATGCTTTCCGCTTTTCCCATGCGCTACACCCCGAAAGTGGACGGAACGGTCACCTATGTTTCGGCCGACCGCATAGAGCCCACAAGGCAGGGGGAAATTCCGCACTACCTTGTTTACATAAGGATGGAGCCGGAAAGCGTCCGGCATGCCATAGGGGACGAAACCAGGCTCACGCCAGGTATGCCGGCCGAAGTTTACATCCAGACGGAGGCACAGACAGTGCTGAGCTACATACTCACACCGATCACCGAAAGCATGAACCGGGCATTCCGGGAATAGGGAAAACTCCCCGAAGCTGGATGTGATTTCAAAAAAAGGCGGCGCAGGGAACACAACACGCCCTGCGCCGCCTGGCAAGAAAGAGCTCCCGTTGAAACAACGGTTTTTTTCTCACTGGGTTTCCTGGTTTTCCTCTTCCCCGGCCTTGATCTGCTTGTCAATCTGCATCAAGCCATTGGCCATGCGGTTTACGAAATTGTTGGCCTGGCTCACCGGGATAATCAAGGTGCCGGCTTCCACCAAACTGTCATCGGCCCCTTTCTGGGTGAGGGTGACACGAATGTTGTTGTTGGAAAGGGTTATCTGGCTGATCTGATCTGCAAAAATGTGCATTTACATCACTCCTTATAATTTGTGTTTAACCGGACCCGGCATTTTCGGAGATCGAAGACTGATTAGGATAAACGGATATCCCTCCGAGATCAAGAAAAAAAGATGAACCATGAAGCTGAAAAATGAACCGCTCCCGACACGCTCTGCATGCCGAGGATCTTCGAAAAGACGCCAAGGACGCCAAAAAAAGAAGAAAAGATTGTTATTGGCCTGTTATGATTCTGCGAAAAGCCAGAATCAGAACACCCCAAGCCCTTCGGGCGGAAAGCAGGTCTCCGTTGACGCGCCCGCAATGAAAAGTTCAATGCTTGATGAACTCGTAAAAAGTCAAAATCCGCCCTATTTCGTCACCCCGGCGCAGGCCGGGGTCCAGTGATTCCA
>CAYXDR010000288.1:0-4681 GCA_964463515.1 uncultured Desulfobacteraceae bacterium
GAAGCCTTGAAAGGGGAGGCCCTGCTCGTGGGGACTTTAACCCATCCCAGCCCTGCAAACCCCAGGGCAAACCGCGGCTGGGCGGCTGTAGCGGAAAAGGAGTTGACGGAAATGGGAATACTGCCGCCCAGGCAAGGTGGGCCCTTCCCATGACGATATGCAGGGATAAATCCTGTCAAATATTCGTCCTTATCTTTGACGGATTTCCGTGACTTCTTCTTGGTCAGCCGTTTTTCAGCTGTCTTTTTATCCGGTTTATCAATCCGCCTTCAGATATGATGGCTTCCGCGAAATCGGGCAGTTTCGGAATGTTATATTCTCTGTTCTTACTCCGGTTCACCACCTTCTCTTCCTGGATTACCAGGTGGTCTCCGGTTTCGATGTCCTTTTCATGCAGCCTGACCGGCAGCATACCGTCATTGATGCTGTTTCGAAAAAATATCCTGGAAAATCCTGCTGCGATAATCGCCTTTATTCCCAGCGCCTTCAAACACCACACGGCATGTTCCCTGCTCGAACCGCAGCCGAAATTGTCGCCGGTGACAAGGATGCTGTACCCGCCGTCTTGTATCTTGCGGTTGAAATCCTTGTCCAGAAACTCCATAGCGTGTTTTCCCAGTTCTTCAGGGTCATCGGTATTGAGATATTTAGCCGGTATTATCATGTCTGTGTCCACGTCATCCCGGTCAATAACATAGGCTTTTCCGCTGATTTCCATTCGTGCGGCCATATTAAAACTCCGTAGAAAACTCCCTTGGATCTGTGATTTTTCCCGCAACCGCCGAAGCGGCCACCGAGGCCGGGCTGGCAAGATACACGCTGGAGTCGGGACTTCCCATCCTTCCGACAAAATTCCTGTTCGTCGTCGATATTGCTGTCTCTCCGCCGGCAAGAACTCCCATGTAGCCGCCGAGGCAGGGCCCGCAGGTTGGGGTTGAAACCGCGGCCCCGGCTTCCATGAAAATATCCAGCAATCCTTCCTTGTTTGCCTGCATCCATATGCTGGAGGTTGCCGGAATGACGATCATCCTCACATATTCGGCCACCTTACGGCCTTTCAGGATTGCGGCAGCCGCCCTCAGATCGTTGATCCTTCCGTTGGTGCAGCTGCCGAGCACCGCCTGGTCGATTCTTACTTCTTCTATATCCCTTATCCTTTTCCCGTTGCTCGGAAGGGGAGGAACGCCAACCATGGGTTCCAGCTCGGTCACGTCAAAATCGAAAGAACTCGAATACTCCGCATCCGTATCAGAAGCCGTAATTTCAAATTCCGCATCCGTTCTCTCTCGGAGATAAGAGACAAGCTTTTCGTCCGGGTTGATGATTCCGACCGTACCGCCTGCTTCAACTGCCATGTTGGTCAAGGTCACGCGGTCTTCCACTTCCAGATAATCGATGGTCGGACCCCTGAATTCGATCGCCTTGTCTGTGGCACCCCCGAATCCGATCTGCGAGAGTACATAGAGTATTATGTCTTTGGAAAAAACACCGGCAGCCGGCCTGCCGCTTATGTTCACCAGTATCGTCTCAGGCACTTCCAGCCATATTTTCCCGGTGGAAATCGCAGATGCCAGTTCCGTACTCCCGACACCCCAGCCGAAGGCCCCGGCCACTCCGTGCGTGCACGTATGGCTGTCTCCGCACACCACAACCATCCCCGGAAGAAGGTGGCCGTTTTCAAGAAGCATCGTGTGGCAGATGCCGTGCCGCCCTACTTCGTAGTAGTAGGGCAAATTGTGCCTCCGGACCCATTCCCTCAGCCTTTTGGCAAGCTCCGCACTTTGTTCGTCCTTGTTGGGTACAAAATGATCCGGTGTAACGATTATTTTCTCCGGGTCGAACACACGGTCAATACCTGCTTCCTCGAGCACCCGGACCGCCGGAGGGGTGGTCACTTCGTGGGCGAGAACAATGTCCACACCCACTTCAACCAGGTCTCCGGGTTTCACAAAACTTTTTCCGGACTTCTTAGCCAGGATTTTTTCTGTCAGCGTCATTCCCATCTATTATAACTCCATGCATCGATATCCATACCAGAAGCCTCTTATCAAGGAATTCTCATCGCGCACTCCCGGCTGCAAAGGAATACCCGGCCTTGATTCCGTTCCGGTTCATATCGAAAAACTTCTCCTTGCCTTTGAGGGCCTTCTCCATCCCCATGATGGTTTCTTCTTCACTCAGCAGCCCGGTCTTTGCAGCAAGCGCCCCGATCATCACCATGTTGGCCGCCCTGTCAGAGCCCACTTTCCGCGCCAGTTCCACGGCTGGAACACGCAGTATCTCGAGGTCGGCCCGGGAAGGGTTCTCCTTGATAAGGCTGTCATTCAAAAACACAAGCCCTCCCTTGATCACCATAGGCTCAAACTTGGCAAGGCTCGGATAGTTCATTGCAACGAAGATATCAGGCTCGGAAGCCACAGGGGATGCAATCTCCTCCTCCGAAACCGTGACCGTGCAATTGGCGGTTCCTCCGCGCATCTCGGCTCCGTATGCCGGCAGATAGGTGATATTGAGCCCTTTGTGCATAGCCCCGTGGGAAAGAATATAGCCCATCAACAGCACGCCCTGGCCGCCGAATCCCGCAAATAAGGTTCGTTTGGTCATTTTTGATCCTCGTCATAGCCGGTGATGTCCTTGATGACCCCGAGCGGATACACCTTAACCATGGTTTCATTCACCCATTTCCAAGCCTGGGACGGAGTCATTTTCCAATTGGTAGGACAAGGACTAAGCAGTTCCACGAGACCGAAGCCCAGACCGTCAAGCTGAACCTGGAAACATTTCTTGATCGCCTTTTTCGCCCGTTTTATCTCCTTAACCGATGTAAGGGCGCAGCGTTCCACGTAGACAACCCCGTCTGAGACCGCAAGCATCCTGCTCATGTCTATGGGACGGCCGTGTAGATCTGCTCCACGGCCACCGGGTGAAGTGGTGGCGACCATTCCCAGAAGCGTAGTTGGGGCCATCTGTCCACCGGTCATACCGTATATCGCATTGTTGATAAAAACACAGGAAATCCTTTCCCCCCGGTTCCCGGCATGTATCGTCTCCGCTGTGCCTATGGCCGCAAGGTCGCCGTCTCCCTGATAGGTCAAAATGAATTTGTCAGGCTGAACCCTTTTTATACCCGATGCCACAGCAAGGGCACGGCCGTGAGGGGCCTCCACCATATCGAAATCGAAATAATTATAGGCAAGCACTGCACAACCAACGGGCGGCACACCTATAGTTTTTTCCCTCAGATCCAGCTCATCTATGCACTCGGCAACGAGCCGGTGGGCGATGGAATGACCGCACCCTGCACAATAATGCGTGTGCGCATCGGTTAGGGATGCGGGTTTCTGGAATATTTTTTTATATACGACTTCACTCATACTTCGACCCTCCGTCCGATCAGGCCGTCGCCTTTCAAGACCGAAAAAACATAATCGGCGATATCAGCCGGAGTCGGTACCGGTCCTCCGGGTAAACCATAAAACCAGATCTCGGCGCGCCCTCCCACGGACAAAACAGCATCTTCCACCATTTGTCCCGCGGAAAGCTCAAAAACGCAAATCCGTTCCACTTTTTCGGCAAGCTCCCTCAAGGCCTGTTTTGGATAGGGGAAAAGGCTTATGGGACGAAACAAACCCACCTTCACCCCTTCCTTCCGCAGCCTGTTGACAGCACCCTTGGCGATCCGTGATGCAGTCCCGTAGGCCACGATCATAGTTTCAGCGTCTTCCACCTTGTAGGCCTCCCAACGCAATTCCTTCTCGGCCATGGATTCGTATTTTTTCCGGAGCTTCTCGTTGTGGGCCGCCAGCACATTAACATCCAGCATCATAGAAAAAACACGCCTGGCTTCACGCCCGGCGCACCCGTCGAGAATGTAGTCCTTCTTAGGCAACTTATCCGGATCGATGAAGTCCGGGAAAACCACCGGCTCCATCATCTGGCCCATCAGTCCGTCTCCCAGGAGCATAACGGGATTCCGGTAACGGTCGGCGAGATCGAAAGCCTGAAAGGTCAGTTCCGCCAGTTCCTGGCACCCGGCCGGAGCCAGCACAAGCAGTCTGTAATCTCCATGGCCCCCGCCCTTCGTAGCCTGAAAATAGTCGGCCTGGCTGGGCGCTATATTTCCCAGGCCGGGACCTCCGCGCATCATATTTATGATAACGGCCGGCAGCTCCATCCCGGCGAGGTAGGATATTCCCTCTTGCTTAAGACTGATTCCCGGGCTTGAAGAGCTGGTCATCGCCCTTCCTCCGGATACCGCAGCTCCAATAACCATATTGATCGATGCGATCTCGCTTTCACCCTGTATAAAGGAGCCCCCGAGCTCAGGCAGGCGGGCGGAAAGATATTCCGGCAATTCGTTCTGGGGCGTGATCGGATACCCGAAATAATACCTGCATCCGGCGCGAACCGCAGCTTCTCCAACCACGTGGGAACCACGCATCAACATTTTCTCACTCGGCACGGTACACCTCGATAGCCACGTCCGGGCAGACCAGAGCGCACATGGCACATGCGTTGCACGGTTTTTCATCGCCTTCACTGCCCTTGAACACGGCTGGCTGATATCCTTTTTTGTTCAGTTCCGAATCGACCTCGATTTTCCGGCGCGGGCAGACCTCGATACAAATATGGCATCCCTTACACCGCTCACGGTCAATGGTAATTTTTCCTAGTTTCATTA
>CAYXDR010000289.1:0-4680 GCA_964463515.1 uncultured Desulfobacteraceae bacterium
CGGATGGAAATTGTTGCCCCTGCCGTGCAGGCATCTCCCCAGGGGGCTCCTCCCCTGTGGCCTTTTTTGTTCATAACCATCGCCTGCGGAGCGATTTCCGGCTTCCACGGCCTGGTTGCTTCGGGAACGACCTCCAAGCAGGTATCAAATGAAGAGGACGCTCTGGGAATCGGATATGGGGGGATGCTTCTCGAGGGTGTTTTGTCCACGCTGGTGGTCGTGGCGACCACCGCAGGCATCGGAATGTTCTACAAGGCAAACGGCGAATTTTTGACAGGGACAGCGGCCTGGACCCATCATTACGCTTCGTGGGCTACGGCTTCGGGGCTGGGATCCATGATCGGGGCCTTTGTGGATGGAAGCGCCAACATGATGTCCACCCTGGGCATTCCGGCTGCTTGGGGCGTGGCGGTCATGGGTGTTTTCGTGGCTTCCTTCGCAGGAACCTCTCTAGATACGGCTACACGCATCCAGCGCTATGTATGCACCGAAATCTTTACCCGGCTCGGCTTGGGTGCCTTTAGAAACATATATTTTTCGACTGGATTCGTGATTGTCACGGCCGCTATTCTGGCTTTCGCCACCGGAGCGGACGGGAAAGGAGCCCTCAAACTCTGGCCTCTGTTCGGGGCGGTAAATCAGGCTTTGGCCGGTTTGGGCCTTACGGTTATGACCATCTATCTTAAGAGCAGAGGAGGCTTGAAATGGCTTTTCAGCGGCATTCCCGCAGCCTTCATGATTGTCATGACCATGTGGGCCGTCCTAATCAATCAGGCCCGATATATGCAGAGCGGCCACATGCTTCTTGCCGTCGCCAACTTTATGGTCATCTTGATTGTGGCGATTGTGGCAATGGAAGGCCTCGTTCAATTCATCAGGATCTCCTCGGGTGGCAGAGGGACGGGCTCTGCCGCCTACAATTTGGATTAGCAGGCCGGATGAAGTCGCATCGCCCGGGTTTTGGTAAGGTGTTTTGAAGGCGAGGGTAAAATGAGCCTTTCCGAACTTCTGGCTCTTTTGCGTCGGTTCTACTGGATAGTTCTGGCTCCTGCCCTTATAGCCCTGGGGTTGTCGGGCTTCCTGGTTGCTGATATTCCCGGTACCGGGTCTTCCCGTGCGGTTTCCGTGGCTTTCCTTGTGATCAGCGGGGGACTGGCTGTCGTCTTGCCCCTCTGGCAGAGAATATTTTTTGGTCGAAACACCACTCGGGGCAGTTCCGTAGGTCGTGATTCCTTCGTAAGCTTTCAGAAGCGGTTCATGCTTTCGGGGCTTTTGTCCGTTTACGTCGTCCCTCTTGCGTTTCTGTGCAACATCGACAAGATTCCCCTTTTGTGGATCATTATCCTGGCGCTGTATGCAGCATATTATTATTATCCTTCTCAAAGGCGAGTCGAGATGGATTCCCGTATATTTCGAGTTCAGGAGTTCAGATGAATCCTTGGGAGATCAAAAAAAGGATACGGTCTGTCCTCTCCAACCTGGCGGCGGTCAACAGGGAGCGGGCGGTGGAGACCCTTGAGTGGGAAGTGGGTGAGATGGAAAACATATTTTCTTTGCTCGTGCTTGGATCAATCATAGGAATTCCAGCCCCGCCGGTTCAGGTTACCTTGGAGCTCCTTCCGCTCATGGAGCGCGAAGTCCTGATCATGACCAATAAGGTGTCTACGGCGTCGGATCCTTTAGCCGAGGTGTTCTCTGTTCTGGACGCCTTTTGAAAGCAGGCTTCTATCCATGGCTCCCGTCATCCACATGTTCACAGGCAAAGGCGGGGTGGGCAAATCCACCTGTTCCGCGTTGACCGCCCTTGCCGGGGCGAGGAACAGTAATCGGACCCTCTTGGTTTCGATGGACCCTGCCCATAATCAGAGCGATATCTTCGAGACCCGGTTTTCCCCGAAACGTGTCCGGATTGTGGAGAACCTCGATGTCATCGAGGTTGACGAGAAGGCGTGGGAGGAAAAATATCTCAGGGAAACCCTCGAACATCTCCAGGACACCTACAACTACCAGAGCGCCTTCGGGATGCAGAACTATTTCAAGGTGCTCAAATATTCACCGGGAATGGAGGAATACGCCCTGAACCTGGCCTTTGCTGACATCCTCGAAACTTTCGAAGACAGGGATCTCGTAGTTTTCGACATGCCCCCGACGGCCCAGTCTCTGAAGTTTTTCTCGCTTCCGTTTCTTACCCGTATCTGGCTAAAGGAATTGACCGGTCTGCGGCGGGCCATTTTGAAAAAAAAAGAGATTATCACCAGGATCAAAATGGGACAGCGAGATTTCGAGCAGGATCGTGTCTCGGAGCGTCTTGGCGAGATGAACGCCCTGTACCGGCGGCTCGAAGATCTTTTTAAAGGTAAGAGGATGCATATCGATCTGGTCGTGAACCCGGACAGGCTGGCTTTCTCCGAATCTTTGCGCATCAGGGACAAGCTTGCGGATTTCAATCTCTTCCTTTCCCGTATCTATTTAAACAAGATTCGGCCCGGAGACCATATAGCCCATATTTTACAGGCCTTTGATGGAATCCCATTTCGCTACATGCATTTGGCGGAATACCAGTTGACGGGAATCGATGCTCTTTCAGGTTATCTGAACGAACATCCTGTTTGTCTTTGATCTCATGCGCCTCAGGGTTCCGGATTACTTTCCTCGTGTTGAATCCCAAGCAATAAAATCGATGACCGGACACAAACGCAGAGCTTCTCCGCGGCTAATACAGGATCTCACGTATTTACCGCTCAGGGGAGAAGATTTAATTTGAAGGAGAGATGGTGGTGAGTTTCACCGCGCGGCGGCACCAGGCCCAAGAAGCGTCCCGGATGTGACGTCGGCACCAGAAAAAATGAAGGAGGAATTCATGAAAGAACAAAGCAGGGAAGAACTCATCCGCACCCTCAAGAGCAAGCTGGAGGAGTGGAATAGACGGATTGACGAGCTTGAGGTGCAGGCGGACCTCATGGGGAAAGATGCTCGCGACGAGCAAAGGAAGAACATCGAGGCCATGCGCAGCCGTGTTGATGGGCTGAGATTGAAAATCGGAGAACTCAGCCGCGCAGGCCGGGATGCTCGGCAGGACGTGGAACAGGGCGTGAATCTTGCTTTCAGCGCCCTGAAAGAAGCCTTTAATTCGGCTACTTCCAGGTTCAGCTGAGCCTAGGCCCTGATGGATGTCCGAGCTGAGCTCAGGCTCCCCACCCTACGGGCGGGTCGCCGTGAGAGGCGACCCGCGCGGGTTGAAACCTGACGGCGGTTTCTGGTCAGATCCTTTGTCTGAGAAGGGATTTCGCCTTGTCCGCGATCTCCACGTAGTTCTGGCGGGTCTCCTGGAAGAAAGACTCGGCCGCCTCGTCCCCTCCCGTTTTTTTCGCGTCCAGCCTGTAGGTGTCGCTTTTCTCCACGCCCTGAAGCGCGTGGTAGAGAGTGCTTATCAGATCATAATCCTTGTCCTTCATGGGCTTGTCGTGATGCGTCATGATGTACCTCCTTTTGAAATTTTGGAATCAAGCAAGCCGTAATTTCTTTCCGATGTTGCCAGAACAAGGTTCCTGCAGGCAATACACGCCATCCTGTATATGATCTTCCGTTCCACCCACCCTCAGCCGGTTCCCCAGTACTTCGGACCTCCTGCATAAGCGGATGGGTTCGAGGGGGATGGGCGCAGTGCCTTTTTACCGATTCCGCTAAGCCCAGGATCGGTCCGGAGCTGAAAGTTACCGCAAAAAGCCTTGTATGATTTTGTTCACAGCATCATCATAAGACATCCCCAGAGTCATGAGTTTTGTGAGTTGTTCGTCGGCGATTTTGCCGATGGATGCTTCATGGGTGAGTTCTGCATCCGGATGTTTGGCATTCAGTGCGGGTATGGTTTGATTGGTCCCATTATCCATTATAATGGCGTCACATTCGATGTGGCCGAAACATTTGGCCATAGCGGTCAACTGAACATGGAAATCCTGGTTGGAGTCCCCTTTGATGACCGATCTGGAAACCAGATTGACCCTGCTTTCTTCTCCTTTCAAGATCAGTTCATTTTTGGATTGGGCGTTTTCGGTCCCGTCGGTCATGACCTTTTCAGAAATCAGCAGGCTGCACCCCGGGCCCACCTCTGCCTCGTTCACCCGTTTGGCCTCATCCACCCCTCCGATCTGGGTTAGTTCCATTTCTGCATGGGCATTTTCTTCCATGAATATCTTAGTGGTGGGGTTCAATGTCCTCTTCCCTTTTCCTTCGCCGATCGCTAGATGCTTTTCGATATATGTGATTTTTGCGTTTCTGCCGATCCTGAATTCATGTATGCCCGAATGCCCCTCGGATTCGCTGGAGCCGCAATGAATACCGCAGCCGGCAACGATCGTGACGCTGGAGTCTTCTCCGATGATAAACGTATTATAGACCACGTCATGGAGTCCGGCCTGGCTCAAAATAACCGGAATATGGACCGATTCATCTTGGGTTCCTGGTTTGATGGTGATGATGATTCCGTTTTCCTCCCGGTTAGTTTCAATATTGATGCTGGCGGATACCTCCCGGCCCATCAACTCGCCGTTTTTTCGAATATTGTAAGCCCCTTTGGGAAGGCCCTCGAGATCGGCGACACCCTTTAACAGTTCCTTATCGATAGCATTCAACATCGGCGACTCCTTCGCAGGTATCATTAAACTTGCATATGCTTAAATC
>CAYXDR010000290.1:0-4674 GCA_964463515.1 uncultured Desulfobacteraceae bacterium
TGCATGCATTGAACCAAATATTTTCGAATGGAAACTAACAAGTGTACTATCGAAGGTCAAGAAAAAGGATGGCATGTTCGACAGGAAGCAGATATCGTCCGTCACGGCAGGTATTCCTTGCGCACATTATGCAGGGCATGGAAGATGTTCCCCTTGATTTTTCTGTTGCTCCGATAGAAAGAAGAGAGCATGGTCTTGATTTCCTCTCTCTTCGATGATCCGGCGCTGGGGCAACCGAGGTCTATCTCCGGCAGTGCCATCGATTGAGCGTAACGGGATATCAGGCGTTCCTCCACCATAAAAAGGGGTCTGATTATAAAAATGCGGCCTTCGAAAAAACTCTGCACTGGAAGCATAGTGCTGAGGGAGGCTCCGAAAAACAGATTCAAAAAAAATGTTTCGATCAGATCATCCTTGTGATGACCCATGGCGATCTTTGAACAGTTGAGTTCATCGGCCGTTTCAAACAGAATCCTGCGCCTAAGCCTGGAGCAGAGGAAACAGGGATTTTCCCGGTTCTCCTCGCTGTGAGCCCTGGGACCGATGTCGGATTCCACGATCCGGTATGCAAAACCTTCTTTTTCAAAGTATTCTCTAAGCCTGCCCGCGGAACCGGCTCCGAAACCGGGGTCTACATGAACGGCGGTTATCCGATAATCTATTGGAACCCGCTTTATCCTCTCCGAGAGCAGATGAAGAAGGCTCAAGCTGTCCTTTCCTCCCGACACCGCGACGAGAACATGGTCTGCCTCCCGGATCATCTCCCTTCGGTGGATTGCCCTGCCCATCAACCGGCGTATTTCTTTCTCCGCGTAACTCAATGATTTCACCGGTACTGCCTGGGGCCAAACAGGGTGGTACCAAGCCGCACCATGGTGGCTCCTTCCTCAACCGCAACGCGGTAGGAATCAGACATTCCCATGGAAAGACACTCCACGGGGGCACCTTCCGGCGCTTCTCTCACCAGTGCATCGAAAAGCTCCCTGGCCTTTCGAAAATGAGGACGCAGCATTTCGGGATCTTCCACGAACGGCCCCATGGTCATCAAGCCGCGAAGCAGAAGATTCGGCAACTCCGAAATGCCGCCGGCAAGGGAGATGATATCCCCGGGCATCACACCGGCCTTTTGCTCCTCTTCGGCGATGTTGACTTCGAGCAAAACATCCATGGTTTTACCGGCCTGCCCCGAGGCCTTGTTCAGCGCCCTGGCCAATTTCAAAGAATCCACGGTTTCCACCATGTCGAAAATGGTCGCGGCCTTTTTGGCCTTGTTGCTCTGGAGATGTCCGATCATATGCCATTTTACGGCCCCGCCGATTGCAGCCACCGCCCGCTCGGCTTCCTGGACATAATTGTGCCCGACCACCTTCACTCCAGCCTCCACGGCCTCAAGGATTTCATCAGGGGTTCGCGTTTTGGCTGCCGCCACGAGGGTCACCCCCGCAGGCAACTCTTTCAAAATCTCGGCCACATTTTCTTTGATCATATCTAGTCTCCTTTCCCGCAGGATGATATCGTAATCGGCATCCCGCCCCACAGTAGCGGATAAAATCCGCTCCCAAAGATCACAAAATGGAAATACCGCAAATCGGATTTATAGTAAACGAACGGATATGATAATAGCAAGCAGGTCAAGATCTATGCTATTGCTCAAACCTACGTTTCATCGTATAAATATTGTTGATGAAATCGTAAAAAGTCCCCCGGCTTATCGGCGTCGGGGTCGGAATCGGTATCGGGATCGAAAAGGCTGCCGATCAACGTCCGATACTGATCCCGATAGTGACCCCGACCCCGAGGGACATCGTTATTTTGACTTTTTACGATGCCATCAATCTTGATGATTGCTGAGATCTATAAAGCAAGGAGGCAGATAGTTATGACACACGAAGACAGAGGTCATTACGCGGCCAAGCACGAGCCCGGCAGGCGTGTGCCGGAAAGGCTGTCTGAAATAATCCGGTCACGATGCAAAAACGGAGAGCTGCCATGTTCGGTGGCCTTCGAAATAGCAAAAAGCGAGGGCTTTACGCCTCTCGAAGTCGGAGCAGCGGCAGACTTGATGGAAATACCGATAGTGAAATGCAGGCTGGGGCTCTATGGTTACAAACCGGACAAAAAGATAGTAAGGCCGGCTCCCCATGTGGAGCCTGAGCTGGAATCCGCGATAAGGCAATCCCTGGTTAACAACAGGCTGCCGTGTGCGGCCGCATGGGCACTGGCCGACAGATTTGAGATCGGCAAGATGGATGTCAGTGCCGCATGCGAAACCCTCGGCATAAAAATCAGGCCGTGCCAGCTGGGTTCATTTTAAAAAAGTGTGCCCGCCTGTAAACAAGGCGGGCACAGCGGTTCCATCCCAAAAATCAGCAACTGCATGAAGATCCGCATCCGCCTGCCTGGACCAGGCTCGAATCTATCTTGAACCCGGACCCGAAAGCAGAGGACACATAGTCCACCTTAACCGGCTGGACTTTCTCCAGAAGATTTTTCTCGATTACATATGATATTCCTGAATTTTCAAAGGACTCATCGTTTTCCCTGGGCTCATCCAGAGCCATGCCCAAACTGGGCCCGGCTCAACCACCCTGGGAAAGCATGATCCTGATGGAAGGAATCGACTCCCTGTCCTTCAAGAACTCTTTTATCATCTCGGTTGCCTTCTCGGTTACCTCTAACATAATCCCCTCCTTGGATGTTTAAGAATATGCCTATCAAGGTAGCCACGAATCGGATAAAGTCAAATGGATTTCCATCCCTTTATGCAAATACGACAGTCATGACTGGTTCATTCACCACGTGAAAGCCAACGAAGAACTTCATCGAAATCCACCTTCAGTGCCAGCATGGCCTTGCCCCGGTGGCTCACCCGGTTTTTTTCATCCGTGCCGATCTCAGCGAATGTTGCACCAAGCGGCGGATAATAGAAAACCGGATCATAGCCGAAACCTCCGCAGCCGGAGGACCTGCACGTCAAAACGCCGGTGCAGGTACCTCTGTAGGTACGTACACCGCCTCCAGGACCGGCCACTGCAATGACACATACAAATGAAGCAGCCCTGTCGGATACTTCTTTCATTTCTTCAAGAAGCTTCCGAATGTTTTCCGCATCGGTAGCAGCCTCCCCCGCGTAACGGGCCGAATATACCCCAGGCGCACCATCCAGGGCCGGAACCACGAGCCCGGAATCATCTGCGAGCGCCGCGATACCCAAACTTTTTGCGGCTGACGCCGCCTTTTTCACGGCATTGGCCTCAAAACTGTCGCCGTCTTCCGCAGCAAGCTGTATAGAAGGAAGCTCACCGAGACCCTTGATTTCCAGGGGAAAGGGCGCAAGCAGTTCACGAAATTCGTGTAATTTACCTTCGTTCCGCGTGGCCACGGCGAGCGGTATTTTCCTGATCATCATGGTCCCGCTCCCAATTTACCGCAGTTCCATCTGCCTGAACGGCAAGCCGGACTCCCCGGCATAAATCTCCAGCGCCTGCCTGAGAGTCCTCTCCTTTCCCTTTCCCTCGGGGATCGGAGTATCTCCATCGGCGACGACAAATATCTGCAGCTTCGACGGATCCAGCACCTCCTCTGCCAGCCGCTTCAGCTCAGCGGCCGTAGCAGAAAGATAATCGTGTTGTATTCGGGTAAGGGTATCGAGGGGCTCGCCGCGAAGGTAATAGCGGCCGTAAACCGACACCAATTGCCTTGGGCTGTCGACATTGAAAACGAAGCTGTTCAACAGGTCAAGACGCTTGGTTTCAAGCCTTCCCTCCGGGATGCGCCGGTGCAGGGCCTCCATCAGGCCTGTCGCCTCATCGAGCATTTGAACCGTCCTGTCCCCCCTGCAACCCGCATATCCCACCACCATCCCGGCCTTCCACCTGAAAGCCTGGTGAGCGTAGGCCGCGTAGACGAGTCCCAAATCTTCCCTGAGGCGGGTATAGAGTAACGAGTCTCCGCCTCCGAAAAGATCAACCAGGAGCCCTGTTTTCCAGTAATCAGGATCGGTGCGGGCGGGGCCGGGAAGCATCATGACCACCTGGGCCTGGACCTGCCCCGGTTTGTCTATGAAGCCGAGGACCGGCGGAGAGCTGCCCGGTTCCGAAAGGCTGCGGACGGGTGCAGACCGCCTTCCCAGTTCGGAGAAAAGGTCTTTCAGGCCCCTCTCAACTTCAGAGGCTGAAATGTCCCCCGCCACGGATGCGACCATATTGGAAGGAACGAAATATGTTGAAAGGAAGTCCCGAAGGTCCTCGGCATCTATTCCGGGAACGGTTTCGAGTCCGAGGAGCGGATCCCTGCCGTAAGGATGGCTCTGAAAATGCCACATCAGAGCTTCACGCATCGCCACAGAACGGGCGTTTTCCCCGCTTCTGGCAAGAGATGTGACAACCCGCCGCTTAACCGAATCGAGCACTCCGGAATCGAAACCGGGCCTGGCCAAAATTTCAGCAAGCAGCTCAATTCCCTCTTTCCAGTGATCCTTCAAAACCGAAAGACGAACACTCGTGCTTTCCTCGCCTACGGAAACCGACACGCCAATGGCCAAATCGTCAAGCCTCTCAGCGAGCCGGTCCGGTCCCAGGTCCGAGGTTCCTCCCTGGATGAGGGAACCGGAGAGCACCTCGGCAAGGCCGGCCTTTTCCTCCGGCACATCCACTCTTCCCGCCTTCACCAAGA
>CAYXDR010000291.1:0-4668 GCA_964463515.1 uncultured Desulfobacteraceae bacterium
GACACAAGTTCTCGTCGGGAAATGACGGCTTGGGGACTTTTTACGGCTTCATCAATTTTAACCCCAAAATACCCCCGTGTTTATGATAAACGAAAATAAATACCGCCTCGCCGCTGACCCAAGCCCCTTGCGCGGAAAACGACAACGGCACGGCATCTGTCATAGCCATAACAGCAATCATCTCCGCAGTAAGAGGGCTCCACAAGGTGATTGCACTTCAGATAAGCTAAAGGTTTATTTTACAGCAGGGAGTTTTTGATCACAAGCCGGGGGTTCTTGAAATCCCGGTAAATGCTTCGGCTCCCGATGCTGCTATTGATTGACGGCTCCTGAGCAACAATACTCCGCTACTCAATCCCACAGCCGCCACAACACCTTATCTCCTTGTTTTTCGCCCCTTACCTTCTCCAAGTGCCTGAGCACCGAGAACTGCCTCCGTAATTCGTCCCCTCCGACATCCGCATCAATCCTCTCTTTCAATTCTGAAGGCTCGACCGGACCGGCTTCTTCGAGTACGCGCAGTATTTCCTGTTGCAGCGGGGTCAATTGCGCCGCTTCCTGCTGATGCCGTTCGAAAGACTTCGCGCTGTATACAGCCCACGGATCACAAGCTTTGACAGGTGACAGAGCATCCATATAGCATTCCTCGCAAAGCAGTGAACCGGCATGCCGCCTTTCATCGCCCGGGTCTATCTGTGCGCCGCATCTCTCGCAATTCATCATATACCTCCTTGTTTAGCTGGTTTCCATCCGGAAATACCGGGTAGAAATCAAGTACACTTTAATAGAATATCAATATTCAGGCCGATTCGTCAAACAGCCTGCTTTGAATTTGACTTGATATATAACCTATGTTAGTCTGATAATTTATCTATTACTTGGATTGACTATACTCAGTGGTCCACTTGCCCCGAAATAATGCGGGGTGTATATTTGCATTCTGTATGGAGGCTTGGCCGATGAATTACAAACATACCCTGAATCTTCCCAAAACAAATTTCCCCATGAAAGCCGACCTGGTAAAAAAGGAGCCTGAAATCCTGAAACGATGGGAAGAAATGGATCTTTACCGCCTTATCAGGGATTCTTCGAAAGACCGACCCGGTTACATGCTCCATGACGGCCCTCCATATGCAAACGGCCACATCCACATGGGTACGGCATTCAACAAGATACTCAAGGACATAATCGTAAAATCCCGCCAGATGGCCGGCTACAACGCACCTTACGTACCAGGATGGGACTGCCACGGTCTTCCCATCGAGCACAAGGTGGACTCTGAACTCGGAGAAAAGAAGGCAAAAATCCCGCTGCACGAAGTGCGCAAATTGTGCCGTAAATACGCGGAAAAATTCATAGATATCCAGCGCGAGGAATTCAAACGCCTCGGTGTGATCGGCGAATGGGACAAACCCTATCTCACCATGAATTATCCCTATGAAGCCACAATCGTCCGTGAATTTGGAAAGTTCGCCCTCGGCGGCAGCCTTATACGAAGCAAGAAACCCATTTATTGGTGCACCTCTTGTAGAACCGCCCTGGCCGAAGCCGAAGTCGAATACGGGGAGCATGTATCCCCCTCGATCTTTGTCGCCTTTCCGATGCTCACGGATTTGAGCTCAAAATTCCCGGCCTTGGAAGGGAAAAAGGTTTTCATCGTTATATGGACCACCACCCCGTGGACCATACCTTCGAATCTGGCGGTGGCCCTGCATCCCGACCTGGAATATGCGGCGGTGGAAGCAGCAGGGGGAAAGGTGCTGATTCTGGCTGAACCTCTCGTAGACATGTGCATGGATACCTTCGGTATCCGTGACTACAAGATTCTCACGACATTCAAAGGGCCGGAACTGGAAAACGCGAAAGCCGCTCACCCGCTCTATGGAAGGCCTTCGGTCATTGTCATGGCGCCTTACGTCACACTCGAAGCCGGAACGGGATGTGTCCACACCGCACCCGGCCACGGCCGTGAAGACTACGAAACCGGCATCGCTTACGGTCTCGATGTATACAGCCCCCTCGACGACCGCGGATGTTTTACCGAGGATGTAGAATATTTTGCAGGGCTCAATGTGTTTGACGCAAACAGTGCGGTAAACGCCAAACTGAGCGAGGTCGGGGCACTCCTGCACCAGCAGGACATCTCCCATGAATACCCCCATTGTTGGAGATGCAAAAGCCCGGTCATATTCAGGGCCACCGAGCAGTGGTTCATATCCATGGACAAGCAGGGGCTGCGCCAGAAGGCCCTCGACTCAATCAACAGTGTGAAATGGATTCCATCCTGGGGAAGGGACAGGATCTACGGAATGATCGAAAAGCGCCCGGACTGGTGCATTTCCAGACAGCGCGCCTGGGGCGTGCCGCTCACAGTCTTTTTCTGCAACAAATGCAACAACATACTGATTTCAAAAGAAATAATAGAACATGTGGCTGCCATTGTCGAAAAAAACGGAGTAGATGTCTGGTTCTCCGAACCTGAAGAAAAACTGCTGCCCGCCGGCACAGTCTGCTCCCACTGTGGGAGCACCGATTTTTGCAGGGAAACAGATATCCTGGATGTCTGGTTCGATTCCGGGGTAAGCTACGCCGCTGTTATGGAGAAAAGGCCTTACCTGGAAAGCCCTGCGGATCTCTACCTGGAAGGGAGCGATCAGCACCGCGGGTGGTTTCACAGCTCACTTCTCTGTTCTGTAGGTACCAGGGGCAATGCTCCTTACAAACAGGTGCTCACCCATGGATTCGTAGTCGACGGAGAAGGAAAGGCGATGCACAAGTCGGCCGGCAATGTAATCCTTCCCGAAGATCTTATCAAGAACTACGGTGCCGAGATATTGCGCCTTTGGGTGGCCGGCGAGGATTACAGGGACAACATCCGGCTTTCCACCGAAATCCTTCAGCGGTTGACGGAGGCATACCGGAGGATTCGAAACACCTGCCGGTATCTGATCGGAAACCTTCACGACTTCGATCCGGTCGAAAGCCGGGTGCCGTATGAGGACATGGAGGAACTGGACCGGTTTGCACTGCATCGTCTCCAGGAATTAAGCCGTACGGTGCTCAAGGCTTACGATGATTTTGAGTTTCACGTAATCTATCACAGCCTTCATAATTTCTGCGTTCTGGATCTCTCTTCATTTTACCTCGACATTATAAAGGACAGAGTCTATACCTCGGCGTCGGACTCTGTGAAGCGTAGATCGGCGCAAACCGCGATGAATGAAATTCTCGAAACTCTCGTACGTCTTATGGCGCCGATTTTGTCTTTCACCGCCGATGAACTCTGGAGTTTCATGGCCGAGGTTCCGGGACGCCCTCAAAGCGTTCATGCGGATATTTTCGTTCCGGTGCAGGAAAAATTTCTAGACCCCGAACTCGCCTCACGCTGGGAAGTTTTAATTTCAGTTCGAAAAGAGGTTTCAAGGGCGCTGGAAATCGCCAGGAAGGAAAAGCGGATCGGCCATTCCCTGGATGCCGCGGTCACACTGGGGTGTTCCCCGGATCTTCTTGCTAAACTTGCGCCGTATAAAGAGGACCTCCGATCCATCTTCATAGTTTCTGCTGTTCAACTGAAGGAGGCCGGCGAACTGGCTGGAGTCGACGAAATTGAAGCCTTCCCCGGTCTGAAGGTGGTCATCGAACCCTCCGCTGATCCCAAATGCGACAGATGCTGGATCCATGATCCCACCGTTGGATCCGATCCGGACCATCCGTCTATTTGCCAGCGATGTTTGAGGGCGCTGGAAGAACAAGACGGAAAGGGGAAATGAACCGAAACACAATCGCGCACTCGGCCGCTTTTCTTCTGACGCTTCTGGTGGACCAGGCCGCAAAGCTTACCGTAGCTGCGGCCGTACCGATTTATGGATCCGTTCCGGTGATTCCAGGATTTTTCAACCTCGTCCACGTCAGGAACAGGGGCATGGCCTTCGGAATGATGAATCGTCCGGGTGGCGGCTTCTTTTTTTTCTTCCTGGTGGCCGCGAGCATCGTAGCGATAGGCGTACTTGGTTACTGGTACCTCAGCGGCAGGCACAATCAAAGATCCTCTGTTTCTTTCGGCATCTGCCTGATGATTGGAGGAGCGGTCGGAAACCTCATCGATCGGCTTCGCCTTGGGGAAGTCATAGATTTTCTCGACTTTTATGTAGGCCAATATCACTGGCCGGCTTTCAATGTTGCAGATATGGCGGTCAGCGCAGGAGCGGCCCTAATCGCCTTTGGACTGTTTACTTCCGCCAAACCCCGCTCTGAATGATGACGGGGCGCCTTTATACAGACCCTTCGGCAAAGGATTACTTTCATGTTTCCTGTTCTCTTCGAAATAGGGCCTCTCACCATCCATACCTACGGAGTCTTTGTAGCCATGGGTTTTTTCGCAGGCCTTGCCGTGGCAATGCGGCTCGCCCGCACAGAAGGCATCCCGTCAGGGCTGATCATGGACATGGGTTTTGTCATTCTGATCGCGGCCATAGCAGGGTCCAGGGCTCTTTATGTTATAATGAATTTTTCATTTTACATCGAACATCCACTCGATGCCTTCAAGCTGTGGGAAGGCGGGCTTGTTTTTTCAGGCGGAGTGGCTGCCTCCGCCCTCGTGATGGCATGGTATATACCTCGACGCGGTCTTTCATGGTGGAAAACCGGCGACATCTGGGTGCCTGGAAT
>CAYXDR010000292.1:0-957 GCA_964463515.1 uncultured Desulfobacteraceae bacterium
ATTTTTTTGGGTTGTGTACTTAGTCTTTTTTTTCTTTTGGGTGCCCAGAACGTGTGGGCCGGCAACCTTGTACTCAAAGGGTCCACGACAGTGCTTCCTATCGCGCAGAAGGTTTCCGAAGCCTATATGAAGGAAAAACCCGATGTGCGTATATCCATATCCGGCGGGGGCTCTGGTAACGGTATCAAGGCGATAATCGATGGGACCACGGATATCGGCAATGCTTCGCGCTTCATTAAAGACAAGGAAGTGAAGCTGGCCGTCGAGAAGGGCGCATACCCGGTACCCTTCGCGGTGGGATACGACTGTATCATACCTGTGGTTCATCCCTCGAACAGCGTTTCGGACATCTCTCTCGAACAGCTCAAGGCCATTTACGAGGGCAAGGTTACCGACTGGAAGGAGCTGGATGGTCCGGACAAGAAAGTCGTCGTTATTTCAAGGGATACCTCTTCGGGAACTTATGAAGTATGGGGCAAAAAAGTATTGCAGGGAGCCCGTGTTTTCCCCAAAGCACTGCTTCAGGCTTCGAACGGCGCGGTGGTGCAGGCCGTATCCAACAATCCTAATGCAATCGGATACATTGGACTGGGATATCTTGACGACTCTGTAAAGATGTTGACCGTCGGGGGTGTCGAAGGTTCCAAGGAAACCACTCTCAACGGTACTTTTCCCATAAGTAGGCCTTTGTTCATGTTCACGCGCGGATGGCCGAAGGGCGATACCTCGGATTTCATAAACTATCTCGTGCATCCGGAGAAAGGTCAGAAGCTAGTTGAACAGGTAGGCTACGTTCCTCTTTATTGATGAGATAGTTTCCATCCGGAAATTTCGGATGGAAACAGTTTGTTTTTCTTGTTGATTTTACCCGGGCCGGAAGCATTGGGCGCAATGATGAATTGCCTCAACCCGGCCCGGAAAATCTTTTTTATGATGATTTTTCGACACAGGCGTCGG
>CAYXDR010000292.1:967-4660 GCA_964463515.1 uncultured Desulfobacteraceae bacterium
GTCGGGGAATTCAAGCGGAGAAAGAACCTTGTTCAAATCTGATGCAACCCTGATGGGAGGTGGCAGGGGCCGGACCTTGATCGAAGCATCCATCAAGACGATTTTTCTTCTGGTGGCGTTGGCTTCGATCACGACCCTGGGACTTATCGTCGTTTTTCTGTTCTGGGAAGGAATCCCGATTTTCCAAAAGGTGTCGGTACAGGATTTCGTGTTCGGGATGTACTGGTATCCCACAGACGACCCGGCTGATTTTGGAATTTTTCCACTTATCGTAGCATCCATCGCGGTTACGGGAATATCTTCCCTCATCTCAATTCCGCTGGGAGTCTTAACAGCTCTTTTCCTTGCAGAATCCGCATCGCCCAGAGTGCGTGAGCTGGTAAAACCCCTCGTTGAGCTTCTTGCAGCCCTTCCATCGGTCGTCATAGGGTTTTTCGGAATGGTGATCGTTGCTCCGTTTCTTCAGCGGATATTCAATATCCCCACAGGACTCAACCTTTTCAATGCGTCCCTGATGCTGGCTTTCATGTCCATACCGACTATCTGCAGTATATCCGAAGACGCGGTTTTCAGCGTGCCCAAGGAGTTGAAGGAGGCCTCGCTGGCATTGGGCGCCACGCACTGGGAGACAATCTGGCGGGTGATTGTTCCTGCCTCGGTTTCAGGAATCTGCACTGCTGTGATTCTCGGAATGTCCAGAGCGGTTGGAGAGACAATGGTGGTGTTGATGGTGGCCGGAGGTGCCGCCGCTGTCCCCGAGTCTATTTTCGATTCGGTTCGGCCGATGCCTGCAAGCATCGCGGCTGAAATGGCCGAAGCTCCTTTCAGAGGGGATCATTATCAGGCGCTTTTTGCAACCGGCATTGTGCTGTTTTTGTTTACACTTCTTTTCAATATGGTTGCGGAATATGTATCTAACAGGTATCGGCAGGTGGGGGCTGCAACACTTTGATGGAACCTGACGAGCTGTTTCAACGATAGAGGAGTACATGACTTTGAAACCCGGAAATACTAATATCAGGCGACGTCGGAACATGGAACGGGTGGTGTTCCTCCTTTTCAAAATTGCGGCTGCGGTCAATGGTGCGGCCCTGTTGATTGTAGTTTTTTTTCTGGTGAGCCGTGGATGGCGTGCGATCAACTGGACTTTTCTTACTCAGCCGCCGATGGAAATGATGACGAAAGGGGGAATCTTTCCGTGCATCGTAGGCACTCTGTGCCTGGGGCTTGGAGCAGTGGCCGTGGCTTTGCCGATAGGTGTGGCTTCCGCGTTGTATTTGAACGAATATGCCAGGCCGGGCCGCTTGGTGCGTATTGTGAGGCTCGGGATAAACAACCTGGCGGGTGTACCTTCGGTTGTTTTCGGTTTGTTCGGGCTGGCTTTTTTTGTGATTTATTTGGAAATGGGGGTTAGTATTTTGGCAGGGGCGCTCACATTGGGTGCCATGAGCCTTCCCGTGGTCATAGGTTCCACCGAAGAGGCTTTGCGGGCTGTGCCGGACACCTACCGCGAAGCGTCCCTGGGGCTGGGAGCGACCAAATGGCAGACCATTTACAGGGTTGTACTTCCCGCAGCTCTCCCCGGCATACTTACGGGGGGGATATTGGGCCTTAGCCGTGCTGCAGGTGAAACCGCACCCATCATGTTCACGGCGGCCGTTTTTTTTACACCTACGATGCCTAAATCCATTTTCGACGAAGTGATGGCGCTCCCGTATCATATTTACGTGCTTGCCACAGCGGGTACCGAAATCGAGAAAACCAGGAGTCTTCAGTATGGAACGGCACTGGTGTTGATAGCCCTGGTACTGGGGTTGAATCTTGTGGCGATCATTTACAGGTCCAGGCTGCGCAAAAAGTTTTAGCAAAGATGGGGACAAAGGCCTTGTAGAGCCGGCTGTGCCGGTTTTTACCGTGCGTTCGTTGAAAGGCAGGCCAGCCCCTTGATTATATGTAAACCGTTTTTAAGAAGGGTTAATGTTTCCCATGACAGAATCTAATGCAAAAATGACTGCCGACAGGCTGAATTTTTTCTACGGTGATTTTCAGGCGCTTCAGGATATATCGATGGATTTCGAGGTGAACCGGGTCACCGCTCTCATCGGGCCTTCGGGCTGCGGTAAGAGTACCCTGATAAGGTGTTTCAACCGTATGAACGATCTGATTCCCACAAGCAGGGTTGAAGGAAGGGTTTTGCTTGAAGGACACGACATTTATGATGATTCGGTGGATGTGGTCAGCCTGAGGAGACGTGTTGGAATGGTGTTTCAGAAACCCAATCCGTTCCCAAAGTCCATTTTCGAAAACGTGGCCTACGGGTTGAGGGTGAACGGTGTCCGAGACAGGGCGGTTTTGAAAGAGAGAGTGGAAACCAGCTTGAAGCGCAGCGCACTTTGGGAGGAAGTGAAAGACAGGCTCAATGATTCCGCGCTGGGGCTGTCCGGTGGACAGCAGCAGCGGTTGTGCATAGCCAGAGCGCTTGCAGTGGAACCCGAAGTGTTGCTCATGGACGAGCCGGCCTCTGCGCTGGACCCCATTGCGACTCAAAAGATAGAAGATCTAATTCAGGAATTGAAGGATTCTTATACCATAATAATAGTTACTCACAATATGCAGCAGGCGGCCAGGGTATCGGATGTGACAGCCTTTTTCTATCTAGGCAGGTTGATTGAATCAGGAAAAACCGAAGACATATTCACCCGTCCGAAGCTCAAACAAACCTCGGATTACATCACCGGCCGCTTCGGTTAGGACCCTGCGAAAGACCCGGAGGAGGGGGATTTTATGACGAAACACCTTCAGACAGAGCTGACAAAACTCAAAAAGCGAATATTGTCTCTTGGCGCGATGGTGGAAGAAAACTTGCGGGTTGCCGTGGAGTCCATTGAGAACAGAGACGAAAACCTGGCCGCGCGAGTGATAGATGCGGATCAAAGAATTGACGGGCTCGAAGTGGAAATAGAAGAGGAATGCTTGAAGATACTCGCCCTGCATCAACCGGTGGCTGTGGATCTGAGGTTCCTGGCGGCCGTCATTAAAATCAACAACGATCTTGAGAGAATCGGAGACGAGGCGGTCAATATTGCCGAGCGGGTGGTTTATCTGGCTGCCCGGCCACCCGTGGATATAGACATCGAATACGGGACCATGGCCCAAAAAACACAGGTGATGCTTGAAAACAGCCTGGACTGCCTTGTAAACCTCGATGTCGATTTGGCCTACAAGGTGATACTCAAGGATGACGAGGTCGATGGCTTGAACAAAGAGATTATCAGCGAGGTTATAAAAACCACGCGGCACCAGCCTGAAAATGCGGGCCCCCTGATCAGCTATGTTTCGATCGCTCGATACCTGGAGCGCATCGCAGATCATGCCACGAATATCGCGGAGGAAGTGATTTATATGATTGAAGGGGAAATTCCCCGCCACAGGTACTATGAAGACTAAAGCCGGGCCCGATGTGCTGGCTGAATGACATAAGCCGTGCTGCCCTCGCTCCCCCTTCCCGTAAATTTTTCACGGGGAAATTATGTGCTGAATTTTTGAGATCAGGCAATTTCATTGCTCAACCTGTGGTTCTTTGATAACATCCATTAAAATTGATGAAACCGTAAAAATACAATCTCCGCTTTATCGGCGTCGGAATCGGTATCGGGGTCGAAAAGGCTGCCGATCAACCTCCGATACCGATCC
>CAYXDR010000293.1:0-4635 GCA_964463515.1 uncultured Desulfobacteraceae bacterium
GCTCGACACTCATATGTACCGGATATGCTCCTGCTGGAAGTTCACGGAACGCAAAAGTCCAGGGGGCCCCGCTGCACTCGATATTACACGTGCGTTCAGGGAAATTGCGCCCCAAGACCCGGTCCGTTATGATTTCGCACTTACCAGGCTGGGGATAAGAAAAGATCCCGACGCGCAAACACTTCTCTGCGGGAGGTGAACGATGAAAATATTCATCACAGGGGGTACCGGCTTCGTCGGAAGCCGTCTGACATCACATTTGTCCGGGCTCGGCCACCAAGTTACCGTGCTGACACGTAAAACACCTGACGGCCCGTTTCCTTCCGGACTCTCCTATGTGACCGGCGATCCGGCCGCGGGAGGACCCTGGCAAAAAGAGGCGGCAGCCCATGACGCACTGGTGAACCTGGCCGGGGCGGGCATTTTTAAACGCTGGAATGACACTTACAAAGACGAAATACTCCGCAGTAGGCTGGATACGACACAAAACCTGACAGCCGCCGCTGGGCGGCCGGGTGCTTCTGTCGGTGTGATGCTGAGTGCCTCGGCTGTGGGTTATTACGGCTTTCATGGCGACCGGGAGATTGACGAGAAACAGGGTCCAGGGGATGATTTCCTTGCCTCCGTGTGCCGCCGTTGGGAAGAAGCCGCCTCTGTTGCAGAGAAATCCGGCGTTCGTGTGGTCCTGTGCCGGCTGGGAATCGTCCTGGGCAGCGGAGGAGGAGCACTTTCCAAGATGCTTCCGCTGTACAGAAACCGTGTGGGAGGAAAACTCGGGTCTGGAAAAAACTGGTTCTCATGGGTACACATGGACGACATTGTTGACGCGTTCGCAAAACTTCTAGAATATGAGAGGGTCCGGGGGCCGGTGAACGTCACTGCCCCTCAGCCGGTGCGTTACAGGGATTTTCACACGGCTTTGTCCAACGCGGTGGGCAAAACTCAAATGGTGCCGCCAGCCCCTTCTTTCCTGGTCAGGCTTCTGCTGGGTGAATTCGGCAGGGTCCTGACCGAAGGCCAAAGAGTTTATCCCCGTGTTCTTCTCAAACAGGGATTCCAATTCGCGTTTCCGGAGATCAAAACAGCCTTGAAACATCTCGCCGGCAAATCCTGATGAGGTCGTAAAAAGTACAATCTCCGCTTTATCGGCGTCGGGGTCGGAATCGGTATCGGGGTCGAAAAGGCTGTCGATCAACGTCCGATACCGATCCCGATAGCGACCCCGACCCCGACCCCGAAGAACATCGTTATTTTGACTTTTTACGAGGGCATCAATCCTGAAGGTATGGTAAAAATCTACGGCAGTGTTGTTTGCCGTGCCGCCAGGGCAGGCAACGGAAAATGGCTTTACCGAAAAGGGCACCGTATACCACTCCCTGTTTTTCACCAAGACGAGTTGTCCAGAATTTTCGGCTGACAGGCGTCGTTTCCCGTCTCAAGCACCGGGATGGTGAAAGGCATCGGCTATCGTATGCTCATAAGGGGCGCGGAGCACCCCCTTTTCGGTAATGATAGCATCGACATATTCGGCCGGCGTTATATCGAAGGCCGGGTTGAACGCTTCCACTCCGTCGGGCCCTACCGGCTTTCCTCCGATTCTGGTAACCTCGGAAGGATCCCGCTTCTCCACCGGAATGGAATCACCGGTCGATACAGCCAGATCGATGGTGGACAGGGGCGCCGCGACATAAAAAGGAATCCCATTCGCACGTGCGATAACCGCCAACTGATACGTCCCTATCTTGTTGGCCACGTCGCCGTTTGCAGCTATACGGTCGGCGCCGGTCACCACCGCGTCGACCCCTCCGGACCGCATCATGTAACCGGCGGCGCTGTCGACAATGACTGTCACCGGGATACCTTCCTCCTTCAATTCGAAGGCTGTCAAGCGCAGGCCCTGTAGCCAGGGCCTTGTCTCCCCGGCAACGACCCTTATCCGCTTCCCGGCCGAGACCGCTGCCCGAATTACTCCCAGCGCCGTACCGTAGCCGCCGGTCGCGAGGGAGCCGGCGTTGCAATGTGTCATTACGACGGAAGAATCCTTTATCAATTCGGCACCATACCGCCCCATAGCACGATTGCTCTCAATGTCTTCCTTTAGCATCGAGTCCGCCTCTTTCCAGAGGGCTTCAACGATCTCCTTGACGGGCCTTTCGGACATGCTGAGAACCACATTCTGCATACGCTCAACAGCCCATTTGAGATTGACCGCTGTAGGACGCGCGGTCAGCATCCGGCCTGCGATATTCTCGAATTCAGGGAAAAACCTCGCCGGTGCGCGAGAAGCTGCTCGACGTGCACCGATCGAAAGCCCCATCGCTGCTGCAATGCCTATGGCGGGAGCCCCGCGGATAACCATGCTCCTGATTCCCCGGATCACGTCCCTGTAACTTCGGCATGTATACCATTGCACACGTGCCGGCAGTTTCCTCTGGTCTATCATCCGGACATTGAGTCCGTCCCATTCGATGGTTGGAATCATTGTACCTCACCAGCAAGCTCAAACATCGATTCGCTCCACCCAGCCCCGGGTGTCGGGGATATCACCGTACTGAAGACCGATAAGTTCGTCATACAGCCGCCGGGAAAGCTCGCCCATAGCCCCTCCGCCGACAACGTAATCGCGGTTCTTGAAGTTGATCCGTCCAACCGGGGAAATCACGGCGGCCGTGCCGGTTCCAAACGCCTCGTTCAGCGCTCCGCTCTGCGCTGCATCTATCACGTCATGTATGGATAGCAACCGTTCGGAAAAACTGTAGCCCCAATCGCGCACCAACTGGATCACAGACTTGCGGGTTACACCCGGAAGTATGCTTCCTGTAAGAGGAGCGGTAATTACCTCGTCGCCGATCACGAAAAACATGTTCATCGTGCCGACTTCTTCCACATACCTGTGCTCTGCGGCATCGAGCCATAATACCTGGGTGAAGCCTTTCGATTTAGCTTGTTCAGCCGCCAGCAGGCTCGCGGCGTAATTCCCTGCCACCTTGGCATCCCCAGTGCCGCCCAGCGCTGCCCGGGAGAAACGGTCTTCGACATATATCGCAACCGGATTAAGCCCTTCTTTGTAGTAAGCGCCGACCGGACCGATGATGATAAAAAAGATATACTCCTTCGACGGACGTACTCCGAGATGAGGTTCGGTGGCGATCATGGTGGGTCTAATATAGAGAGAGGCGCCATGGCTCTTGGGAATCCAGTCCCTGTCCAGCAGAATCAGGGATTTCAATGCCTGCACCGTGAATTCGACTTCCAATTCCGGCATGCACATACGCGAAGCGGACTGGTTCATACGCTCGAAGTTATCCCTGGGCCTGAAAAGATAAATGCCTCCGTCAGCGCCCCCATAGGCTTTCAGCCCTTCAAATATCTCCTGTCCATAGTGAAGTCCCATTGCCGCGGGATCGATACTGAGGGGCCCGTAGGGCTCGATGCGGGGGTTCACCCAGCCTTGGTCCGCCCGGTAATCCATAAGGAACATGTGGTCGGTGAAAATATCGCCGAAACCAAGTTTCGTTTCATCCTCCGGTTTGTTTTTCATTCTTTCCGGTGGAACTTTCTTAATCACCAATTCCGATTCCATCGCACCTTTCCTCCGTTTGCAAAAGTATAGGCTGAAATCTATAGCACACGGTTTCTTCGAACACAACTACATGATGAACGCATTTATCCATCACATAAATCCCTTCCGGAAAAATCACAAGACGGATTTTGAGGCTCTATATTTCCATTGACAATCATTCACTCATTGGACTATTAATTTTATATTCAAATTGATGAAACATTGTGCATCAGGAACCCATGCGGCTTCGTACCGTTGAAGTCGTAGAGACCGGAACCGTTACTACAAGATGAGCCATGCAAAACAAAACGTTTCGTTTTTTATTTATTCTTTTTATTATGTTCGTCTTCTGTCGGGCCGGAGACCTCCAGGCACAAGAACCGAAGAAAATCTTGAGCATAGAAGCCTATGATATGCTCAACACGGTTCCGGACACCTATCTTATAGATATAAGAACAAGAGCGGAATACCAATTCGTAGGGCACCCCATAACGGCTTATCACTTCCCGTATATGTTCATGTCCACCGAACTCGTCAAAAAGGATGGGGAATATTCCTATCCTTTCGATGTAAAAAACAAGGCCTTTATTGAAGAAATTACCAAAATTTTCAAAAAAACCGATAATATCCTGGTGCTCTGCCGGGACGGTTCGCGAAGCGCTTCAGCCGCAGGAGAACTCGCTCAAGCGGGGTTCAAAAATGTGTACAGTATTGAGGACGGCTTCGAGGGTCCGCCCTTCCCCAGTTTTTCAGACAGCAACAAGGATAAATACTATAGGCAGCTGGCCAAACGGAACAACATCTACGGCTTCGATCACCGCCGACATTACGGCTGGCAGTGGTGGGGCCTTCCCTGGACCTATAACCTAAACCCCAAATACCTCTATCCTCCGGATTTGAACCAGCCTAAAAAATAGTACTTTTTTAATCTTGATGGCCTCGTAAAAGCTGGTTTATGTCACTTCGCGGCAGCCTATGAGCAACGAACTTGATTAACGGCGCGGCGTTAGTTCGTTGGAAGTCAAAATAACGATGTCCCTCGGGGTCGGGGTCGCTATCGGGATCGGTATCGG
>CAYXDR010000294.1:0-1966 GCA_964463515.1 uncultured Desulfobacteraceae bacterium
CACCACCCACTTCGCGTAACAACTGCACGTCCCTGTATACGCATAGCACCTGTCTCATTTTTGCTTCAAACTCCGGGTCCCGCTTTTCCAGATAATAACGAATCTTGTGAGGACGAACCTCTCTTTGGGAAAGAATCTCCGATACGGTGCCAGGCCCCAGATCGGAAAGACAAGAATGCCCCTCAGCCGGCCCGTATGTCCGCGCATGTTTTGCCAAAAACCGGGTGGTCCAAAGCTAGTAAGAATACCCCAAATCCGTGGGCTTCCGGCACGCAAGATCTACGAGCCAAGCCCGAGCATCCTGTGTTATCCTTTGCTTCCCGAGCAAGGAAGGTCTCGCAGAGAGATAAGTAGACCCAATTGCAATGCCTTGTCAATGCAACGTTCCACCTTGGGACGGTTGGTCTTGCGATGCCTGGCAATGGAAGGAATCGATTCTCCTCCTGCGTAGGCAACGAGAATCTTGGCTCGCTCAACCTGAGCAGCCGGCTCCGTGCGGGGGTGGCTGGATGACTTCAAGATGCCTTGCTCTTCTTCTGTCAAAACCAGGTAGGGCCTTTTTCTCTTGAAGGGCATGGCAACACCTCCATGTTGGGGTTTAGGAAAAGCCATACCACAACACAGAGGCATTTGTAATATTAATTTGGAACCAATCTACTGGCCTTGGATTCAAAGCGGCCGTATCAAGCCAAGTCCCAAGTTATTCCCTTCCCCATCAGGCTTGTTGGGGGAGGGAAAGAATTGTCTGGAAGGTGTTTCTTTGAAACCTCATTCATGCATATCCCAGGTCAAGGGACCTTGCTTAACCGGTGAACGCCGATTATCATGCCTTCAGGGTCGGATTCTCTATAGACCAACTCCATCTTAGTAGGCGATATTAATCTACCGTCTATATGGCCGTCTTGGTCCACCATATATAATGTCTCGTTATCAAAGTTGATAACGCCGATAATTTGCTCGACAATTGAAGGGTCATTCTTCTTGTGAAACCTGCCATAAAACCCTTGGCCGTTCTGCTCCACTATCATCAAAGTGAAAGCAGTATCCATATAGGTAACCTTTTTACAAGCTTCATATGGGTGATGTTTGTCCGGCCCACTGAGAACTACCAATCCTTCACTTGTCCAGTTGCCCACGAGATCGGGCATGTCACCTGCACCGACCGGGATCGAGATCAGAATCAATACGGCCAAAATCGATAAAATCCTTAAAACGAATGGAACTTTTTTCATCTTGTTCCTCCTTTTTTTTATTTGCTTTTCTCATCATTCGAAAACCCGCCATGCGTCTGCTTACCACATCTACTCCTAATCTGTCGCATTATTTCTGGAGATGCTGATCTTTATGCCCAAATCGATCTTGAATCGGCGATGTCTTCTTCCCCCATGAAAAAGACCGGGCCGCCTTGGTTGACCGCGGTGAAATAGTCGCGCATGGTGTAGGCCAAGGCGAGTGCGGCGCTTTGCTTGAGCATCGTCCGGCGGCTGACACCCGTTCAAGTCGTTCAGTATTCGAGAAACCTATGACCGAAAATACCGGTTGGCATTAGATTTGCGTGGACCCGAGAATTCTGAACAGGTTCTGCGGAAGGAGGGGCTCTCGTATTAATTTCTTTAGCTCTACTGAAATTTTTCGACTTTTTTGGTTGGCTTTTTTATTTCATTTTTAACTGTATCCCAAGCACTTTAAGCAACTCTTTATCCAACTTTTGTCTGTCTATTTAGTATTATATCGCTATACGAATTTTTCGTTGAGACTTTTTTACAATAGGCGTGTCAGAAAGAATAGCTCTTAGGGTTTTGATAAGAGAAACAGTACCGCTTCTTTTTCTACTTCGTCTTTTGAAATCACGAAAGAAACGCTCTGTCATGTTCCTATCATGCACAATATGTTATTGCCATTTTCTCTTTGACACACAATCACGTTTCCAGCTACTATGCTCCTCAAAAAGCAACTTCCTATCATG
>CAYXDR010000294.1:2066-4599 GCA_964463515.1 uncultured Desulfobacteraceae bacterium
ACACACAATCACGTTTCCAGCTACTATGCTCCTCAAAAAGCAACTTCCTATCATGCTGCGACACAACCACTTCAGGCGATCAGCCTATTTCTTTCAGCTTTGAGCCGTTTACCCGTTGCTTACGGGTTGTAGTGGTATTTGCTGGCAAGACATCTTCTCTGGGCGCTGGTTTTTTATCTCCGGACAACCTGCCCGAGGCTGTGAACAACGTGGACAAGGTGATCTGGCGAGAGCAAAACAACCAGGCTTTTCTTGAAATGACTCAATTCGTGCGGGATGAGAAACGGCCTCACGAGTTGTACTTTCTGAACCTGCGCCCCGGGCTGGATAAAAAGGCAGCGTTTCCGTCAAAGCTGATGGCTCAGGATTTTTGTCTCTGGCTACATCTGATTCCGCGCTTAGGCTTTGCCCCATGAGCATAGCCGCTGTACAGTCCATGGACAGCAAGACTGCACTGCGGGATGTTTACAGGGGTCTGGTGGACCGGTTCGGACTTTTCGATCCCACACAGCTGGGCCGACTAGTAGACCAGTTGCTGCAAGCCAAAATGATTAGGGGGAAGCTCTTTTGCGAGGACGTTTGAAAACATTTTTCAGTGGCTTGATTCCAGTGCATTTTTTCGTTCCGTTACTTGATTATCCTCAGGCGTACACGCTTTTTTTTGCGGTGCGGGGAGACGGGAGGCGGCACAAGGCCGTCGGCGTATAGGGCTTTGTGGTTTCGTTCATACTCACGGGCCTCATGGAAGCAGCTCATGGCTCCCTCAACATGACCTACCTCCTGTTTTTATTGATACTCATGATTCTACAAAAGAGCTGCACCCAAATCATTTAAACAATAAAAACTATTCGTCCTGAACGAAAATTAATTCTAGGACACAGACAAAATGCCTTATAACTTAATAAGCTATTATTTAAAGCCATGAATCTGATGCAGGAGATAGATGTTTTGTCCAATTTTATACCGTCATACGAAATATCGGACAAAGGAAAACAGCTTTTATTTATCATCTGTATAGCCGGAGGAGCGTTTATGGCCAATCTTGACATTACCATCGTCAACACATCTCTTCCCTCAATTGCTAGAGATTTGGTCACCACACCCAATATGATCGCTCTTACGGTTCTTGTGTACCAGATATTTGAAACAGGCTTTCTTCTTTTGTTTGGGAAAATGGGGGATATGAAGGGGTTCAGGAAAATATATATTTCCGGATTTGTCTTTTTTACCCTGGGTTCGCTGTTCTGCGGATTGTCCAGCGGATTTGACACGCTGTTTATTTCCCGCGCCATCCAAGGGCTTGGCGGGGCCATGTTGTTTTCCGTGATGATGGCCACGGTTTCTAGTTTTCTGCCTGCGGATTCACGCGGAAAAGGGATAGGAATTGTAACAGTCGCTGCTGCCGTGGGAGTTGCGCTGGGACCGCTTATAGGAGGTTTTATCACGACCACCTTTAACTGGCGGTGGATATTTTTTGTAAACGTGCCTGTAGGTATTGTCGCCATAATCCTGGGCTGGATAATCATCCCATCAAATCAACAGAAAAGCAGGGATAAAAAACTGGATTTTACAGGGGCAATAACCTCTTTTCTGGCACTCTCATTGTTTGTTTATGCGGTGCATGCTGAGCACCGGCTGGGCTGGCAGTCACCGGTAATTATAGGGTCAATTGTTTTAGCTGTTCTTTTCGCCATAATATTTGCGATTAACGAAAAAAGGGCACAATATCCACTCCTGCACCCTGAATTGTTTACCAATACAAATTATACACTCTCCGCCCTGGCCCTGATTCCATCCTTTATGACGGTTGCTGGAATTTTGTTTGTCTTTCCATTTTTTCTTGAACTTACAAAGGGTATGAGCGCGAAGACCGCCGGTCTGCTGCTTATGGTACTTGCCGCCGGGCAGTTGATCAGCCCTTATGTTGGCCACTTCGCTGACAGATTCGGGGCGAGAAAAATCCTGCTTACAGGAATGATATGCGCTGTTATCGCGTTTGTATGGTTTTTGTTTATCGGAGAAAACACGGGTACTTCAGTGATTGTCGGTTCCCTTTTGTTGTTCGGACTGGTTATGGGGCTTGAAAAAGCACCCAATGTCCAGCTTGCCCTGAGTTTTGTACCGCCCGAGCAAAAAGGAATAGGGGCAAGTGCTCTGGGCGTGTTTCGGAGCCTGGGAATTTTGCTGGGTATCCTCGCGTTTGAAAAAATATTTACGAAAACCATGTATACGGTTGAGCTTATGGAGCCTGATGAAATGACACTTACGGTCATTAAACCCGGCATGGTTGCCCATAGTTTTCACGCCACAATGCTGTTTGGTTTATTTTTAAGTATTATATCCATTATAATGATACTGATGGTAAGAGAAAATAAATAGTAGCCACTAAGCCCTGACCAATGCAGCATTTTGGGAAATCTCGTCCTGAATTGAAGCGTTATTTGCGCAGCAGTGTTGTATGCAGGGCTTGTTAGTGCTCATCCGGAAATACCGGGTGGCACTGGTGAAGTTTCCAGATCGGAAATGAGGGATT
>CAYXDR010000295.1:0-4584 GCA_964463515.1 uncultured Desulfobacteraceae bacterium
GGAATCCATAAGTCGTTGGAATCACTGGACCCCGGCCTGCGCCGGGGTGACGATAGATGGGATATTTTGACTTTTTACGACCTCATCAACTTTCTTTCTTTGTTTCAATAAGAGATCAGTTCTCCTGTTTTGACTGTCACCGGGAGGCCGCTGTCAATTAATATAAATCCGAGGGTTTAAAGTTGATTACGAATTTTTCCTTTTCAGACACCGAATGCAATTTAATGGTTCTCAATTTCGCCTCCAACCTGATCAGTCACATTTCTAACCAGAAGCTGATGGTGGAATTTGCTCTTGAAACCATCGCTGATTTCAGCAAAGCGGATCGAACCGCCTTGTTTTCGTATAACGATGAAACAGACATGTTATGCCTGGAAGGTGTTTTTGTTGACGGTCGGGTTTTGCGCCATCCGGCCTCGCTTTCTCTGGAGGGTTCTTCCCTTGAAGATGTTTTTGAGGGCGACTGCTGCATAAAGTATGAAAACCACCAGGGTTTATTCCGGGATGTTTTTCGTCCCATCTGGGGTGAATGCCCCGGTAATTGCTTTTTTATGCCCGCTGTCAGCACCAAAAACAGGCGAATGGGGGTTGTCGTTTTTTACCTGGAGAAAGGCCGGGAGATAGCGTTTGAAAATGTGCAGTATCTCCGCCAATTCGTCACGGTCCTGGCCATTGCCATGGAAAATTCCCGGCTCTTTGACCTGGCTGTGATCGACGGGCTGACAGAGCTTTATGTCAGGCGGTACTATGACCTGCGGATAGTCGAGGAACTGGCGAAACTTAAACGGGCAGGGAAGGGCTCACTGGGTTTGGTTTTGATTGACGTTGATGATTTCAAATCAGTGAACGATATTTTTGGGCACCAGGTGGGAGACAGGCTCCTTTCTGAGTTTGCCGGTATCATACGGAAAAATATCCGGCAAAACGTGGATATACCTTGTCGTTACGGAGGGGAAGAATTTGTAATCCTCATGCCCGGTGCATCGCATTCGCAGGCTGCCGAATCGGTTTATCGTTTGAAGAAAATATGCACCTCATGTGATTTCGGTATTAAAGACAGGGTTTTTTCCTTCTCGGCTGGTGTGGCGGCATGCAGTGCCCCGGACGTGCCTCCGCCTGAAAGCCTGCTTAAACAGGCGGACATACGCCTATATCAGGCAAAGACTTCAGGGAAAAACCGGATAGTTTGGAAAGATTAAACCAATTAAAACGGTAGAACGGAAACTAGTTGGAAGTACCGTCCTCGGCTTATGGGCGCCGGCATCGGTACCGAAACGGTCTGCGGGCAATTACGAGCCGACGTCGTTAAGACATCCTTCATACCCGATTATTAACTTTAAGTATACCGAATAGATCTGGCCCTGTCAATCATTTGATTATATTTCATAAATGACGTAGAACCCGGGCTGCAACGTTAAGCGCTTGTAGCCTATCGGGCGGACGCGTCAGCGCATGCCGAAGAATAGTGCCACATAAACCGCAGTTTTAAGCTATGCTAAACCATTTTCTATGTTAAGTTAGTGCTCAACGACACAAATACAGGAGCTTCAGTCATGGATTTCGGAGTACGATTGACCATTCAGGGCGAAATGGGTGCGCCGGCTTATGGACTGGCTGAATACGCCAGTGAGATGGTATTGAAAGCGGAAGAACTTGGGTACGATTCGGCGTGGATACCCGACCACCTTAACAATGCACGTGTCGGACCTGGAGAGCATGGACCGAGCCTCGAATGCTTTACCAGTGTGACAGCCCTGCTTATGCTGACAAAAAACATTATCATCGGGCCTCATGTGTTTTGCAATACTTTTAGAAATCCCGGATTGCTGGCCAAAATGATCGCGACTCTCGACGAGTTTTCCAGGGGCCGGGTAATTCTTTCCATCGGCGGGGGATGGTTCAAGGAAGAAGCAGTGAGCTATGGTTATCCCTGGGATGATGATCACGATACCAGGCTGGAACAGGTCAAAGAGGCAACTCAGATCATAAAGGCTCTGTGGACACAGGACTCGGTCTCTTTCGAAGGAAATCATTATAGGCTGAAAGATGCATATCTTGACCCCAAACCGTATACAAAACCTCATCCACCCATATGGGTTCCGGGAGAATCAAGGCCGGCCAGGGAGATGGTTAAGGAATTCGGTGACGCGTGGCTTATCTATTCCAAATCGCCGGAGATCGTCGCTGAGATGAAAAAAGAGATGACCACGTTCTGTGGCAGGGAAATCAAGCTGGCTGTGTCTGCGGTTTTTGTGTCGGATGCGGTTGAGGAAAAAGCCTTCAATTATGCCAAAATGTTTTTGGCTGAGAGGGAACATCGATTCCCCAGGAAACCTACGCTTGATGATGTAATGAAAAATAATATAATCGGCCCTCTGGATGAATGCCTGGAAAAGGTTAAGAAATATCTGGAAGCTGGAGTGGATCATCTTATAGTCCAGCCAATGCCACCCCGGGAAGGGATGGAACTCTTTGCCTCTGAGATCCTGCCCCTTTTCCGGAGCTGATCACTAAAGCGGCGGAACGGGGTTGTTCCAGGTTAAGTGTTTTATATTAAAAGCAATAATTTTTCGATGCTCCTCTGTTCCAGGGCTATATTGGCTTTTTGATAATAGAAGCGTTTTGTTTTTTACGGAGGGACGGTGAAATGAGAACATTATCAAAAAAAATGTGTATACCTACACTGCTAGCACTGTTCACTGTCGTGCTGGCGATAGCTGCCTGCGGTGACGGTAACAGCGACTATAGTGAGTATAGCGCGGCGATAGCCCTGGCCCGTTCCGAAATAAAGGAAGATATCGACACGGGGCGAGCAAGCAGCGGATCAGTGACAATTTTGGATAAGGGAAGAGTTGTGTATGCGGAGGGGATAGGAATCGCTGACAGAGAATCGAATACTGTTGTCGATGATGCGACACTTTTCAACATCGGCTCGGTGAGCAAGTTGTTTTGTTCGGTGGCAGTAATGCTGCTTGTTGACGACGGCGAGATCGATCTGGATTTTCCCATAACGCAATATCTCCCGGATTTCGAGATGGCGGATCCGAGATACGTAGACATTACCGTGCGGATGCTACTCAACCACACATCCGGCGTGCCGGGAACCGAATATGCTAACAACCTCGGATACGCCTACAATGATGACATTTACCAGGAAACCCTTGATACCCTTTCACGCTCCAACTTGAAGGCAGCCCCAGGACAGACCGCTCCTTACTGTAATGATGGCTTCACACTTGCGGAGATGATCGTAGCCGAGGTCAGCGGGCAAGAGTTCATGGACTTCGTCTCCGAACGCATCTTAGCCCCGCTTTCACTCTCCAGGACAGGTGCTAGTGTTGGCGAAAGGTCAGATGCAAATTATGCCGCGTACTATCAGGCGGACACCGGAAAGAAGGTGCCGGCCGAAGTGCTGTCAGTGCACGGTGCAGGCGGTTTGTCCTCCACGCCGACGGATTTGGTGATGTTTGCCGACAGCTTTTCCGAGGGCGGCAGTAGAATACTGTCGGATGAATCGGTTGCCGAGATGATCAAGGCTCAGCCTTCCGCGTTTGCTTCAGCCGTTTTGGAGGAATCGGGAATCAACCCGGAAATGGCCTATGGCCTGGGTTTCGATATGGTCGAGTATCCGCTTCTGAAGGATAACGGGATAAAGGTTGTTGGAAAAGGTGGCGACAGCGATGATTACCACGCCATGCTGGTGTCGGTTCCTGCAGAGAGATTGTCGGTGGCAGTGATTGAGGCGGGTCATGGTTGTCGCGCTAGTGATATCGCGCTGGATATACTCATGAGTATTCTGCAGGCAAAGTGGCTGGTTGAACAGGAGGAAGCAGCCGAGGTACCCACTGAGCCACAGCCGATTCCGCAGAAATACGCCGAATTTCAAGGCTATTACAGCCAGTCCAGCGACCTGGCTAAAATATCTTTCAATTTCCAGGCCGGTACCGCCACCCTGGATTTTATAGAAGGAGGAGAGACGAATTCGGGTACACTCAATTATCGTGATGGTAAGTTTTTTACCGAGAGTGGAAACGTGATGTCCATTCTTTCCCTGGACGGCAGAAAGTGTATTGCCGCGAACGCCTTCGGCGGGCAACTCTTGATGATCGCTTCACAGATGGTTCCAGAACTTTTTGCGACAAGTTCGCTCGATATTGACTTGGATGGAAGGCGCTGGCTCAGACGCAACGTTAAACCATTTGAATCCATCGGTCTCGCTGAAACGCATGTGATTAACTCTGCAACCTATTCCGACCTTTCCGGGTACGTGGATTTTGCGGGGCCGAAACGGGTGACTTCGGGCAGAACAGCCGGAATGATATCAGATGTTGTTCGCGACCAAACCGAGCTTCAACTGATTGACAGGGGTGGAAATGTTTGGGCTTGGGTGTCTAATATGCTCTATAGCCCAGACAGCTACGCTGTTTCGCTGGCAGATGGTTCAAGATCGGTAAGTATAGGGGAGGACGGCTTCAATAAGTGGTTTCGGGTGGATGCCAACCTGGTGCTTGAGATCACCAAGCCTGACAATGCGAGAGTGATCGTCTTTGGGTCCGACGGCTCCATTTCCTACGACAGCATAAT
>CAYXDR010000296.1:0-2318 GCA_964463515.1 uncultured Desulfobacteraceae bacterium
GGTTACCGTGTAGCCGGCTTTTTGTTGAAAATCCTCGATGAGGCTTTCAGCCCGCCTTGAAATGGCCTTTTTGGACATCCAAGGGACCTTCATCAGTTATAATCTCCAGCCAAGGATAGTTGGCTGTTTTATAGAAAATTGAATTTTTTCAAAATTTTGTGCCTGTTTCGACGGTCAAATTTTTCATGGACATGATTTCGCATACTGGTGGAGCCGTAATGAATGAGGGCATAGCTGTAACGCATATTCTTCCCGAAAAGGTCAGATGTGTTGTTAAGGTTGGTTCTGAATTTCATACCGTTCGAGGTAACCTTCAAAAGCAGCCCTACTTCCTTGCCTATGGTCCAGGTCTCTTTTTGTTTTATTGCGTTTAAAAAATCTTTTCTGCTTTTTCGACAGGCTGCGCAAGTTACCGCGGAACCCATCTGGAAAAGGTTGTGGCCGTCAGAACCGGCCGTCAGACCACTGCCCAAGTTTACGCCCAACTCCGCGGCTTTCATGTTCCAGCGGTGAACATTGCCGCCGTTGATAACTTCGATACCATCAGCCATCCCCAGAAGGGCTTCCTGCCGGCTTTTGCTGAAAATAGGATTGCACACGCTTGTGAAAGCGGCACCGTAGGGGTGTGGAAACACAACAACCCCTCCGTGTTTACGAACACTCGAAACAACGGCTTCCATGCTCAAAGCGCAGGAGGCCATCAGGCTTTTACCAAGCCACGGAGATATTTCGGTTTCATAGAACTTGATCAAATCCTGCAGCGTGTAAAAATAGGCCAGAACATGCGCCCCCTCCTTGGCTGTGATTTCGATGCCCGGTATAGAAAAAATATCCTTGTGGCGAGATATTTCCACTGCTCCTTCGATGGTATTGTGGTCGGTCACAGCGATGCCGATACCCAACCTTCTGGCTTTTTCAGCGATAGCGCTGATTGAGTTAAACCCATCAGAAAAGCGGGAATGGACGTGAAGATCAACCACCGTGTAGGAATTGTTGAGAATAGACAGAGGGGGTTTTTCAAAAATTATTCTATCACTATTTTCTGTGTTGCAAATAGCTGAAGTTGTAAAATTAGCATTTTCAGATATCATATGTCTTTACGTTATAATAAAGTTAAGTGTTATAATAATAGGCTAAGCTAGCCTGTTTATGCCGCTGAAATATTCCCGAGCACAGAGATTTTCGGGATTTTAAGTGTTCATATAATGATTATATGAACAATTTCAAGGCTTGTTTCTGTTTCCACCCTGAATCAAAACCTGCATTAATGTTCCAAACGCCTTGTCGACTCAAGCTTTTTCACGTTTTCAAGAACTTTTTTGTCTTTAAACGCACAGAGTCCGGTTTCAGGGCTAGGATGACCGCAGCTGCCAGTAACAGTGCAATGATGCTGATGAGCCAGCCTATTTTGTATGACCCGGTCGTGTCAAATATAAATCCACCGAGCACGGGTCCGATGCTTCCTCCGATTCCGGTGGCAAAGGAAACCAGCAGTCCGTAGGTTGATCCGAACACCCGATTTTCGAACCTGTTTGAAACAAGGTAAGGCATGACCGGCGCAATCGAACCGTACCCGAATCCGTATACCAGCGCAAATGTGTACAGCAGTGCGACGGTGTCCGATCTGTACAAAAAGAACATGCCGACCGCCATGATTATGAAGCCTGTGGCAGCCGAATATTTGGCATCCCGCATGTGATCACAGAACCACCCGAAAAATAGTTTGCCCAAACTTCCCGTAATTCCAATCAACCCGAGGGCCGCAGCCGCCTTAAGGGGGTCGACCCCCTGGTTAATCGCGTACGGGATCTGGCAGCTGAACGCCATCATTACCGTCATGACAGCGCAGATGTTGCAGAATGCCAGAACCCAGAATGGAAGCGTTTGGAGAATAAGCAGGATAGTAATTTTTTCGGCGGATTCCCAAGAGTTTCCAGGAGATATCGGGTCCTGTTTTTGAAGCGGATGGCCGTCCGGCATCAAACCCAGCTGCTCTGGTCCGCTTTTTCTCATAAAAATAAAGCAGATGAAGATGCCGACTACCAGCAGCAGGAATCCAGCGGTCAAAAAACCGCTGCGCCAACCGAAATATTTTACCAGATATCCTGCAAGTGGAGGGATCAGCATTGTGCCAAAGCCGATGCCCATGGAAGAAAGACCAAGCGCCAAACCCTTGTGACGGTTGAACCATTTCGTGACCGTTACACCGTTCACAACCATACCGCAGCCGGCAGTGCCCGCGCCCACCAATAAGCCGTAGGATACATAAAGACCAAAAGGTGTCGTAATTTGACCAGCCAGGATCAGGCCGGCGGAAG
>CAYXDR010000296.1:2328-4581 GCA_964463515.1 uncultured Desulfobacteraceae bacterium
ACAATTCCTCCCGTCATAATCCAGCGGGGAGCGAAACGATCGAGCAGCCTGCCAAAAAAAACACAGGATAGGGCATAGACTATGAGATTGATGGAGGCACCCAGCTGTATGACCGTCATGGACCAGCCGTATTCTGTGGACATGGGCTGGACGAACACTCCGAACGAGTAGCGTACTCCATAGGTAATGAACAGGAGGGTGAAGGCACCGAAGACAACGTACCACCCCCAGAAAATGCCTTTGTCCCTAACCCTGGGTGCTGATAGGTGCATTAATTGACCTTTTAGCTGTCACAGTCGGTGCCGGAAGATAACCCGGCAATTTTTTCGACCCGGTTACGGATATCGCCGCCGATGATGCGGGGGTGATACTTTTTACAGTTTCATCCTTTTTAATACAACCGTCAAACAAATGCTCGGCTTTCGCTTCTCCGGATATGAGTATTGGAGAAAGAGGGCCTTGGGGTCAAGCCATAAATTGGAGGCCGTGGGGTATTTTCGAATTGAAACGAGCCATGTGCTTTTCAAGAGCAAGCAGTGACAATTGTGTTCCGGATTTTCCTTGACAACAATGGCTTATGGCATAGAAACTCTCCGATATGCCGATGTCATTTGCGTAAGACACGGGCCCATCGACCCGGAAAAGCTGCTTTCAACCGTGGAAGTGATTATCGGGGAACAAGCCGACTAAACTTATAACGATCTGGTAGACCGCGGAAAGAAAGGTACTCTTATATGGAGTTGGGATATGAACTCGTCAGGGAGCAGCTTCTTTTCCGAAAAGAGCTCGTAGAGAGGGTTTACTGGTTTATCCGGTTGAGGTGGGTAGGTGCACTGGTCGGCCTCGGCGGAAGCTGGATCATCTATACTTTCCGGCATAGTATGCCGGCGGTGCCCCTTTCGTGCATCCTGGTCGCCGTGCTTGTCTATAACACGGTGTTTCTGCATGTCTGGAAAAAACTTAGACATAAAGCTCACCCGGTGGTCAAAAGCTTTGTTGTGTTCGCCCATATTCAGCTTTCGCTGGATCTTCTGGCTCTGTTCATTGCAATATATTTCACAGGGGGTATTTCCAGCCCGCTTTTGATCTTCATTGTTTTTTACATTATTGTCGCGGGAATCCTTCTGTCTCCTTTCAGCTGCTATATGTACTGCCTGGTGGTCACGCTTGTTCTTGGGGGCTTGACGTTTCTGCAAACGAGCAGGGTTGTGCCAGTGCATCCAGCTGCTTTTCAAAGCCCGGTTATTCCGTGTGGTTTCGAATATCCCGAAATGATCTTCCCCATACTGACTTTTGTCGCGGCCGTTTTTGTCACTGCCTTTCTGGTAACTTCTGTTTCACTCAGCCTCAAGGAGAAGGCCCGTAAAATTTTACGCGTTTCAAAAGATCTGGAGCAGAATAACATCAAGTTGACAGCCCTCTATGAAATGGTCAAGAACATGGGGCTCTATTCCGATCTCGACGAGCTGATGGACATGGCGACGAGAAGCGCCGCCCGGATCATGGGGGTGAAGGGCTGCTCGATCAAACTGCTCGATGCTTCCGGGAGAACACTCAGGTTCGCTTCTACTTTCGGGCTCAGCGAGGATTATGTGGCCAAGGGCACTATAGATGTGGAAAAGAGCCCGATAAACCGCCGCATCGTTCAGGGCTCGGTTTTCAGCATAGGGAAAATCGACGAAAAGGAATATTTTCAGTACCCGGAGGATGTTGAAAAGGAAGGCATTTCTTCGATGGTCTGCCTTCCGCTCAGGGTGGAAAAAGCTGTGCTGGGGGTTTTTTGCGTCTACAGTGATGTGTCGTATTATTTCGTGGACGGAGATGTCAAGTTTTTCTCGTTGATGGCGGACCTTACCGCCATTGCTATCGAAACCCTCAGAAACGAGATGAACAAAACCTGGTTTCTTCATAAGGCGGCGCACCAGCTTCGTTCACCTTTGAATGCTGTTCACAGCATGCTGGAGGTGCTTGAGAAGGATTGTCTCGGACAGCTTGAAGACCAGCAGGTCGAAAACTTAAGGAGTTGCCAGCTGCGGCTCGAAATGCTCGGAGATACCATAAGCGACCTGTTGAAGCTTGGAATCAGGCGGGGGCAGGATCAGGCCCGCACTTTAAAAAAAATGAATATCAACGACACATTGAATACGGCATGGGAAACCTACCGTGTTCAGGCTGAAGAAAAGGGGCTTGAACTAACCGTGAGCGCGGGGGAAAAACTTCCTCCTATAATGGCCGACGAAAAATTGCTGGACG
>CAYXDR010000297.1:0-4572 GCA_964463515.1 uncultured Desulfobacteraceae bacterium
TGGCCCTTCGGCCGAATCGTAGGCGGGGGCTTTTTCCCGCCACCCGATTCGGGTGAACCTTGGCGTCCTTCGCGCCTTCGCGGTTCAAAAAAGAAAGACAAACCGCAAAGACGCTTCGGAGCGGAAACATCGCTGCTTTAGAAACTGCCGATACTGATTCCGATACCGATTTGAAGGCGGCACCGGGCCTGGTTGTGGTTGCGGATTTTCAAAAAAAACGAACTTTCTCGATAAAAACATCGCGTAAAAACCACAGGTTATAACAAAGAGAACCTGTTAGGCCTTGAGAAATGAGAGGGGGTGTTTAACTTTGGAAATGCGCGACATATTTCTCTGGTAATCCAGTAAACTGGAAAAAGCTGCCGGACAATTTTTAAACAGGAAAACGGGTTGAAAATGCAATTACAGGCGAAAAAAACATTTGCTATGGTCGATTATGACAGCTGTAATCCTAACCAATGCGACCCTGAAAACGGTAAATGTGCGGCTGCCGCCGCCTGCTCTCATAAGGTTCTTAAACAGATAGACGGCCCCTTTGAGCCCCCTATAGTGTTTCAGGATCTTTGCATGGGGTGCTGGGACTGTATAGAGGCATGTCCGCTGGGAGCGATGGAAATGAAGCATATCACCTAGGTGGTGCCCATCCGGTATTTCCGGATGGACACTATCTATGGGAAATTGCGCACAACCCGCTGTTTTGGGTTGGTCCTTCGGATGCACCTGCATAACAAACCGCAGCAGTCCGCGGCCGATGGCCGCCGGACGCCCCTGTCTGGGCTGTGTATTGCCATCCGCAGCCTTGTTATGTGATTGGAACAAAAGTCATGAGGGAACATCACGGGCACTTTTTCTCCAGTGCCCCTTGACACGGCCTTTCCTTTCGAGGCCGGGGACAAGACTCCTCCCGATCTTCATGTATGCGGAACGATTTGCCTGGGAGACCACTCGGATGTTTACTGCGAAGCGAACATGAGCGCCCAGGTGGCCGAAGGCAATGGTTACTCTGCGATGGGTCAGTTGAATGACTTTATCCGCAGCGTCCGTCCGAAACGGCCTTGACCCTTCAACCCTGTTCCTCATGCAACATGATGTCTCCTCGATCAACCCTTTCTATGCCCTGGGGTGTGAGTACAAGGACAACCTTGGTTACGGCCACGAACCGTCTTGTTGAAAGGAGAACTCGATGCAAGGAAATTCCAGAACAAGTGCATTTATTTTTGGTGCATTCATATTTTTAGGCATGTCCTCCCTCGGATATTTATTGAGCAACGCTGTGATTCAATTTAAAGAATATGAACGGACTGTCACGGCAAAAGGCCTGTCTGAGCGTGAATATGAGGCGGATATAGTAATCTGGCCCATTCAATTTACTCAGGCAGGCAACGACCTGGTAGAACTTTATAATTCAATCGATTCCAGCACGTCTGAAATAGAAAAATTCCTTGTAAACAAAGGAATTGAACCAGAAGAGATCTCATTTTCATCACCGGCTATTACGGATAAGTCCGCCCAGCAGTATGTTAATGAAGCTAAAGTGGAATTCAGGTACACCGCTTTACAAACGGTCACTGTTTATTCAAAAAACGTCAAAGGTGTTCGGGAAATAATGAGCACCCTGTCGGAACTTGGGAAAAAGGGCATTGTTTTTACCGGTGATAGTTACCAAGCACAGCATGAATATATTTTTACAAGGCTAAATGAAGTAAAACCGGAAATGATAGAGGAATCTACCAGGAATGCCAGGGAAGTAGCCCAAAAATTTGCCGCAGATTCAGAAAGTAAGCTTGGAAAAATAAAGAGAGCATCTCAAGGGCAATTTAGCATAAATCCAAGAGACAAAAATAATCCACATATCAAAAAAATCAGGGTCGTATCCACCGTTGAATACTATTTGTCAGACTAGTGCCCATCCGGAAATACCGGATGGACACTAACTAAAATTTTTATTTTCCATGTCAAAATGATACTAGTATAATAAAACGGCGCATCAAAAAATGGAGGTATTTTTCAATATTTTGAATTTCGCGCTGTTACCGATAGTTCCGTCAATTTGTTATGAAGGAGAAATATCTATGTTTCGAATTAAGATTATATCCCTGTTTCTGACCCTTTTTTCTGTTTTTATTTTTAGCGGATGCAACAGCGATTCCTCGGAGTCTTCTTCCTCCGCCGGTTCCGGTGCCACTGATCAGAAAATCGGGGTGCTTCTGCCCCTTACCGGCAACCTTTCCGGTGCGGGTCGATCTTTTAAAACCGCGGTTGAACTGGCAGCTTCCAGACATTCCAACTGTGAACTTGTTGTCAAAGACACTCAGAGCATAGGAATGACAGGCGAGGCAATGATGGCTGAATTCGAGGATGAAGGGGTGGATGTGATAATAGGTCCTGCAGGCAGTGAAGTCGCCAGCTGGGCAAAGGGTTATGCGGATAAAAGCGGGCAGACTCTTTTGTCCTGTTCATGTACCGCCACATCTCTGTCTATTCCCAATGACAGTCTTTTCAGATTTGCCGTTCCGGATATGGCTCAGGCAAAGGTCCTGGTTGACAGACTTTCCGACTGGAATATCTCCCATATAGCCATATTTGTTCAGTCGGATATATACGGTTCAGGTCTTGCTGCCGAACTGACCTCGAAATTTACCGAAGGCGGTGGAACGGTTTTCCAGACATATGATATGCGGGGGGCATCATCAGTTGAGGATATGACCTACATCCTTGATGAGCTTTCCAGTGATCTGACGCCTGTTCTGGCAACGGTTGATGAAAGTCAGATAGGAATAGTTCTTGTTATGTATGAGCAGGCAGTAACTCTTCTGGAGGTGGCAGACAGTTATGCCGGGCTGGATCTTCTGAACTGGTTCGGTACAGACAGCCTCGCCATGAGCGGAGAGCTCCTGAATAATGACACAGCCGCCTCATTCGCGCTTAAAACAGGTTTTACCTGCTCCCTCATCGCGGATTTTTCCAATGACGCCTATGAGCAGGTAAAGGCCGAGATAAGCAATGCCTTAGGTTATTCTGCCTCGGCATACACGGTTATGTATCATGATGCTGTATATATTGTAATGGATGCGATTGAAAGGGCAGGGGGAACGTCAGCGAGTGCTCTCAGGGCCGCCATCAGAGAAGCTGCTGAGGATTTTACCGGGGCAACAGGACCTGTTTTGCTGGACGCAAACGGTGATCGGGATTCCCACAAGATATACAATTTCTGGGAGATAACGATATCCGGGGGAGATTATTCATGGAAGCAGGGTTTGAGTCGAGAAATCCTTTAAATACATATAAATTCATCAATCCTGGAGAATATAAAATGTTTAATACAAATAATCAATTTTTAAAAGTTTTTTTCAATAGGTGTATTTTACCTGTATTTTTTGTATTTGTTCTGTTTCTGATGAACGCAACGGCACAGGCGGCCTGTGATCCTTTAAAACTCGTCCAGGCCGGAAATTACTACTATTATAACGGGGTGGACTGCGAGGGCTTTCAATGGGATATCATTTTTAAGGATTATTTTCAGGATGAGTGGAGGATGAAAAAGGTCAGGGATAATGGTGGGGCAGAGTATTTTGTCGGCAATCGATATGTCCCGTCTAATGGAAAGCGCTATGCCTCCTCGGCCTGTATATACCGTTCTGTACAGGGAGACGTGATATCATTTGTCTCACAGAGCTGGCAGGATGAAAAAGCTCTTACCTATAACATGACATGGCATAGCGATACCCGCATATCCGGTAGTGAGTACTGGCTTGGTGCGGACCGGTGGGATAGCTACTATTTCCGCACGGGCTACATAGATCTGATTAGTGGTACATTCGGCGGTAAAACCGTTGGGGGGTCATCGACTCAGTCAAAGGGTGTCAGTGAAGCCACAAACACTGTTGCCGGTGTTCCCTGGGAGGTATGGGCAAATGAGGATGACTATACCCTGAAGATGCGACTTGAGCCGGAAAGATATGAGGCGGTTAAAAAAATGCGGGAAGTTATGGGTATCGAGTAGAGATTAAAATTATGAGTGGACGTTGTCCCTTTACATTTCGTTATTCTTTTTGAATAATTGAAAATAAATACAGGCTGGCGCCCACCAAACAAAGGGAGAACCGACAATGAAAATAAAGCGGCCAATCCTGAAAAAATCAGGTAGAATTCTAATATTTTCTATTATTTTTTCGCTGCTGTTCGCGCTGACGATTCACGCCGGCGGGCCGGTCGCCGACTCGCATTTTCATATCGCGAATTACGCGATGCAGGGCGTTTCGCTGAAGACATTGATCGACCGGTACATGGGAGACAAAGTCTTCCGGTCAGTCGTTTTCCCGCTCCCGCTTCAACAGAAGTGGGATCCCTTCGAACATTTCGGAAACGATTCGATGCCGCCCAATTACTATCTCGGAACCGAAGCGGGTATGTACTACTATTCATTCATCGATACGATGGTCGCGATGGACTACCTCAGACTCTCCGATGCGGACAAGGCCCGGCTGGATCCGATGATCGTCGGCTTCAACCCGATGGACAAATACGGCGTCCAGCATATAAAGCGCATGCTTCTTCTTTTCCCCGGGGTAT
>CAYXDR010000298.1:0-4566 GCA_964463515.1 uncultured Desulfobacteraceae bacterium
TCCGGAGTATCGATGGAAGAGATAGACTATCGTTCACTGTATGCTTTGCAGGATCCTTATCTCGAAGTCTCAGATTGACAAGCATTACCTTGCGCATTAGTATTACCGTATTACTTTTTTATCCTGGGATAGGACTCCATCATGGAAACAGCTATAAGCAAACTTACAAAAAAATATCAGGCTACTTTTCCTAAAGTCGTGAGAAAGAAACTCAATTTGAATGCTGGTGACATCGTCGCTTTTGAGATCGAGAACGACACCATAAAAGTCAGAAAAGCGGTCCCCATTGATATTGAGTTTTTCAGCGCCCTCGTTCCAACGCTGAACGAATGGAATTCAGAAAACGATGAGGAAGCATACAATGGTCTATGAACCGTTCGATGTTGTAGTTGTACCTTTTCCATTCACTGATTCAACTCAAACAAAAAGAAGGCCTGCCTTGGTGCTGTCGCAGCATGCGAATTTCGGGGATAGAATTGGACACACTATATTGGCCATGATTACAAGTCAGAAAAATGCTCCTTGGCCATTGGATTGCGAAATTAGGAGCAGAAAACTGTCGGGATTGACAGCACCTTCGGTTGTTAGGATGAAGCTATTTACCCTGGATAATAGGTTTATAATAGGAAAAATCGGCCATTTATCAAAAGATGACCAAAAGCAGGTCAAAAAAAGCCTCTCACAAATTTTTGATTACCTATAATTTTTCAAATCCAACGATTGTTTGACCATGCGGCCGATTCCCTTGAAAATGGAGTGCCAAAATGAAATTTTGACCTGGCCCGCATCTGCAAGCTAAAGCCACATCGAAGATCGCCGAAATCCGCTCCATTGCTTACTGATTTTGGCTTTGGGCTGTTCTCTGAGCCTCGGCGCCACGCCCAATCCCTTTGCTGTTGTCCGCCCCGCAGGCGCCCTCTTTCCCCCGCCCTGATTTTCCCCCCATTCTTCTACAAAATTGTAACTCCTTTACCGATTTCGGCCCGGAGCCGTTTTCGGTAAAAATTACCGATTTCGGCTTTGGGCCGAAAGCGGTAAGAAGTGCACTGTCTGTCAACCCCCCGCATTATCGACAAGAATCCCGGCCCACAAGCGATAGGTAGGGTGGGCATCGCCCACCAATCCATGCCTCTGTTGGAGAGAACTGATAATTATATTCAGTTTTGAATAAATAAAGGTAAAAATAGTTTAGCGGGATAAAGATCCTTTGTTTTCATTTTCCGAATGGAAACAACCTAATGGGGTACTCCTGCTTTTTACAGCTGTCCGCTAGTTGTCGGTAGCCTGATTCAAATAATCAGTGAACTCATCCATGGTAGAGCATCTATAATTTAAATCAAACAGACTATCCAGTATCTCTAAAGATTGGATTGACTTTATCTTTTGTATAATATGGGGTTTAATTAAATCGAATTTCAGGGTTAATGATTTAATGATCATTTCCTGCCGGCCTTCCTGTCTCCCTTCCTGTTTTCCTTCCTGTTTTCCTTCCTGCCTGCCAAGAATAAGGCCTTGATCATGTCCTTCTTTTCTAAACATCTCTGCTATAGTTCCCATAAGTTTTTCACCTCCCTGGAACTCATTTTTTGCCGCTTCTTGTATATCAATGAATTCTTCTTCCCCCCTGACGGCACTCAGGTATTCCATCAAGCTTATCACAAAATCCTTGAACTTCAATTCCGGAAAATTGCTGTTGATGAATCTGAAAACCGTTACCAGATGCTCCATGAAGTCCGGACTGTAAAAGTGCCTCCAGATAAGAAACAGGGCCTTCAAGGTCTCGACAAATTCGTAATCATCAGGGTTTTCGTTTATCGCATCATACAGAACAAAATCGAAATCAGGCACATAAACCTTGAAATCCTCAGAAGGGATATCAACATAGTCAGATACTTCCTTGTGATGCCATCCATGCCTGGCATGCGCTATGATCACCGGGATAATCAAAGGAAGCTTCATTCCGGGCTCCCTGATTTCTCTGTCATATTTATCCCAGATCTCAAGAATGTACCGAAGCATCTGAATAGGAGTATTATGCCCACCGAAACTTTTGTGCTCGAACAAGAAATAAATCCTCGCCGAAATGTCCCCTCCTTTAACCGGGACGCTAGTCAAAAGGTCGGAGTAGTAGTTGCTCAAATGAGTGGGAACGAAGCTTTCTTTCTCGTAGAAGATCTCTTCCAGAATCAAGTGCTTCCGCACAGCTTCAGGCAGAATGTTTCCAAGCAGGCTGATCGCATTTTCACGATCAGTCATAACCCTTTTGAATATCTTGTCATGGGGACCCTGAATTCTTTCCATGATAAAATTATAATACCGTGCCGATGTCCCATCAAGAAAAATAGGGCGGTAGAAAGTTATCAAACCATCGCGGTGGTCGTCCGGTACCAGGGCAGGCACGGGGGCCTGCCCCTACGGATTTTGTTGCCCCAAACCCTATGGATGGCAATTTCATCGGTGTCCATCCATATCCCGCGATCACCATTCTTTACGAATACATCCATAATCAAGAACGAAAAAATTTCGATAGATCTTTTCGGGGATCAAGCCTCTCGTCGGTGAGCCCTCGCACGCGCGGGTAGCAGCGGATAAAACATTATTTACGGATTTTTCGTGGCAGGCTTTGCGGTTTCATGCTAATCTACCTTCTCTGACATTCAATGCATTTTTTGTTCACCATCGGGTAAAAAATGATGTTTTCGCAAGCCACCGACCAGCGAATCGCGAGCGTTCGGAAGATCCTACAGGAATGCTTCTGGGGTGACTACAGGATCTCGGAAAAGGACATCCTGGAAAAACTGGAAAGCGGAGATCCCGGCTTTGCACGGTTTCTTTTCTCCAAGATTATCGAAAACAGCAGACATCCAAGCCGTCACCTGCAGGTGCTTTTTCCGCCCGATTTGCTGCGTGGGTTGATAGAAAGATATCTTAAAAGTGCAGGGGGCAGGAAGCGAATTCGCCTGGTCGCAGCCAATATCACCGGCAATTACGACCTGGTTCCGGAGTATCGATGGAAGAGATAGACTATCGTTCACTGTATGCTTTGCAGGATCGTGTTATAAAAGCGGTTTTCCTTATTGAATCAAGCTTTTATTTGACCGGAGGCACTTGCCTCCATAGATTCTATCATGAAAAACGCTATTCAGACGATCTGGATTTTTTCGACAACGATAACATGATGTTTCGTGAAGATGTACGGATTGTCCTGGATTCCATCCGCCGGCAGAATATCCCTTCAAGCATCGACGTGGATTCCCGAGATTATGTTAGACTGACGGTAGATGGCTCAATGAAAGTGGAACTGGTAAACGACAGGACCTACCGTGCCGGGCGCAGTATTCGGACCGCCAACGGCGTGGTTCTCGATAACATTTTGAATTTATGCTCAAATAAAATATGCGCCGTTTTTGGCCGGGATGAACCGAAAGATGTGTTTGACCTCTATACGATTTATCAAAACATTTCTCTCGATTGGTCTGAAGCCATGTGCGCGGCGTCTAAAAAATGTGTAGTGGATCCAGAGGCACTGAAGTTTCGATTGCGGGCATTTCCCCTGGAACTGGCGGATTTCCTGCAGGTGCCCGACCGTGCATTCATCGCAGAGTTCAAAAAGAACTATCGATCCATGGTCGATCGTGTTATTGCTGAATTTTGATGCGGGAGTGGGAAAACCGCCCGGAGAATAATTGATGACCGACGATGATGTATCGGTGATAATCCCCGCTTTCAACGAAGCCGAAACCATCGGCCCGCTGGTTGAACGCCTCAAGGAACTTTATCCCTCGTTTGAAATCATTGTGGTAGACGACGGATCCTCGGACGCAACCGCCGAGGCGGCACGCAAAGCCGGCGCCCTCGTATTCCGACATCCCTACAACATCGGCAACGGCGCCGCCGTCAAGGCAGACATCAGATTGGCTTCAGGAGAAATTCTGGTTTTGATGGATGGTGACGGCCAGCATAATCCAGAGGATATTTCTTCGCTGCTGGAATGTTTCCCGGATTATGACATGGTCGTAGGTGCTCGCCCCCTTAAGGGTCATTCCTCTTGGGTTCGTGCAATGGGTAACACTATGTACAATCGCCTGGCGTCCTACGTGACCCGTTTCACTGTGAAGGACCTTACGTCGGGTTTCCGGGCGGTTCGGGCCGACATCGCCCGGAACTTTCTTTCTCTTCTCCCAAATACATATTCCTACCCTACAACGCTTACCCTGGCTGTTCTGAGGACCGGCCGCAGCGTAAAATATATACCCATCAAACCGGCAAAACGTCAAGCCGGCAAAAGCAACATCGGAATGGCACGGGACGGCATACGCTTTTTTTTGATCATCGCCAAAATCTGCACCCTCTTTTCCCCCTTCCGAATTTTTCTCCCGGTGAGTCTGTTTTTCTTTCTTCTTGGAATCGGTTACTACGCTTACACATTCTTCGCTCATCACCGCTTCACAAACATGAGCGCGCTTCTCCTTACCACTTCAATCCTGGTTTTTATGATGGGTTTAATCTCTGAACAGATCTGTCAGATGAGGTATGATAGGAGTGAAAAAATGTAATTTTAATAAA
>CAYXDR010000299.1:0-4551 GCA_964463515.1 uncultured Desulfobacteraceae bacterium
CAGATCTCATAGCGGATGGACAAAGTGGTTTTCTTGCCGGCGAAAGCGATGAGTTGTGCGCCGCCCTCATGCGCCTCCAGGATCCGGTGGTAAGAGAGAAGATGGGCGTGAAGGCAAGACAAGCTGCTGAAAAGCATTCCTGGGACCGGGCTGCTGCTGACTATGAGGCTTTTTTTGTTGATATTCTTCACAAGGACTTCTAACGCTGCCTTGGATGGCCATCAATTTTTATTTTTGGCAGGAAAAAATTGCTTGACAGGCGGTATGAAAATCCATTATTAGAGAAGACAACTTATATTTGAAGCTTCAAACATTGAGGGCTGAACGATGACAGTTGACAACAACATCAACGAAGACAGAAGGCCTCTTACTCCTGTTATGGAAGACTACCTGGAGGCGATTTTTGACTTGGACAAGGAAAAGAGGGTTGTTCGGGTTAAGGATATAGCCAAGAGGATGCATGTTAAAATGCCGACCGTATCGAGCATGCTCAAGACCCTCAACGAGAGGGGTCTGGTCAACTATGAGAAATATGAATATGTTGATTTGACAAAAAAGGGTGCAGACGTTGGCAAGGAAATGCGGCGCAGGCACGGAATCCTGCTGAGGTTTTTGACTGAAGTTCTCAAAATCGATTTTGGAATCGCCGATGAAGAGGCCTGCAAAATGGAACATACTCTCAGCGGCAATACTCTGGACAGCCTGACCGATTTTATGGAATTCATTCAATCATGTCCGCGGACGGGAGAGAGCTGGCTTCATTATTTTGACGAATATCGGGCGCACGGCCGAATACCAAGTGTATGTAAGGCTCGAAGCGAGGTTTTTTCCTGTGAATTCAAAACTCAGGTTGAATCCATCGAGCACTTGGACTCTGTAGATTAAATTTAATTATTATAATGTTTTATTTTTAAGATTTTATTATAGTTAACAGGCTGGATTGCTTTCATTGATAAAATTAATGGGTTGGAGTGATATTTTTTTTGGCTATATAGTTAGATATCTCAAACATTTGACGGGTGGTCTAGTTTAATGTGCTCAGATAAACAAGATATTCTTAATACTTTAACTCTCAGTGCAAGAGAGCTTCAGCACAATATTGACAAGTACTGCTGTCTGATGACGTCATTGCTGGAGGAGCAGATAGATGATTATGACCTACAGAGGTTATTGGAGTTGTGCCCCAAGGGATCGAGGGAGCGTGAACTGGAAAAAGCAATACAAGAGGCCATTTTTGAATTGGAAGAGAGTAGGAAAGCTTTTAAATCCAAAAAACTTGAGATATTGCGAAAGAAACTAACAAAAGTGCTCATTGATGCTAATTGATATCATTTAGAGGAGTCTTACGGCCTTCGGCGGGAATTTTTGCGGTGCGGAGGAAGTGAAGGCGTAATTCCAGGCGTATTGAAAGCCCGGTTACGCCTCTTTTATCAACAGAGGAAAGGAGTGCGAGTCATGACGTTGGATCAGATGAAACCGGGCAGTGAAGGGCGGATAAAGAAATTATCGGTGCGGGACAGATTGGGGCAGCGCTTACTTGATATGGGCGTATACCCTGGCCTCCACTTAAAGGTAGTGCGCAACGCGCCGTTGGAAGATCCTATGGAAGTCGAGTTGGACGGCTATTTCGTCAGCCTCAGGCATGATGAAGCCAAGTTCGTGGAGGTGGAGCTGTCGTGAGCGCTCAAAAGAGTTTGGTGGTGCTGGCCGGGCAGCCCAATAGCGGAAAGTCCACGGTGTTCAACGCGTTAACCGGTGCGAGCCAGCACGTGGCCAATTACCCCGGCGTCACAGTGGATAAAAAGGTCGGTTGGTACAAACACAAAGGGATTCGGGTAGAGGTGGTTGATCTGCCGGGTACCTACAGCCTGACGTCCTATTCTCCCGAGGAAAGGGTGGCGAGAGACTTCATCCTATATGAAAAGCCTTCGGTGGCCGTTAACGTCATGGATGCATCCAATTTGAAGCGGTGCCTTTATCTGACCTTTCAATTGCTGGAGATGGAGATACCGGTTGTTCTGGACCTGAATATGATGGACGTCGTGCACAAGCGCGGTATCGATATTGACATGAAAAAATTGTCCAAGCAGCTGGGTATTCCCGTGGTCGCCACCACTATGAAAAGCGGTCGAGGCAAAAGGGAGCTGCTTGAAACGGTTGCCGACGTATTGGCGGACAATAAAGAGGTAAAGGCCTGCCGCATCGATTACGGCGATATGGAGCCGTTTATTCGCGACATCACCACCAGGCTTTCATCCGAAACGGATCTAGGTGTTAACTATCCCCTACGCTGGCTTGGCATAAAACTCATGGAGGGGGACAGTGATGTACAGAACCTGGTTCGGAACAATCATGCAGGGGCCGATGAGTTTATTGAATATTTAGAGAGGTCTCGATCCGCATTCGAAGAGCGTTATCAGGAGATGCCCGAGATGCATATCGCCAATCGCCGCTATCAGGTTGCGGATGATGTGGCCAGAAATTGCCTCAGTCTTACAACCGGCGAGAAACCTCCCGTTTCGGATAAAATAGATCGGTTCGTATGTCATCGGTTCCTCGGCCCAGTCATCCTGGTGGCGATAATATGGCTGCTTTATTATCTTTCAATTGTTCAGGGATATAATGTAACCAATTACACTTGGCCGATTCTGGCAAAGCTGCGAAGTTTGGTCGAAGCTGCAACCCCCGCCCCTGGATTCATCGAAACACCCTTGATCCGGTCTTTCGCCCTATGGATCGTGGACAGTGTCAACGCCCTTTTAAACTACATCCCGATCTTTTTTATCCTGTTCGGTCTCATTGCCGTGTTGGAAGACAGCGGATACATGCCTCGTATGGCATTTATAATGGACAGGCTTTTCAGTCGTTTCGGCCTGCATGGCCAATCCACGCTGCCGATGGTGCTGGGAGGAATATACGTTGGTGGCTGCGCGGTGCCTGGAGTGATGTCGTGCAAGGGTATCCCTGATGAACGGTCCAGGCTGGCTACAATCCTTATCATCCCGATGCTCAATTGTATGGCCAAGGTTCCACTATATGTGCTCCTGGTAAACATCTACTTTGCAGCTCACAAGATGTGGGCCATGTTTTTTATTTCCACCATTAGCATGCTTCTGGTGCTGCCCGTTGCAAAAATTTTGACGCTGACCGTTCTCAGGCGCAAAGAAACAGCCCCTTTTGTCATGGAAATGCCGCCCTATCATCTTCCTACCCTTAGAGGGGTATTGGGGCGGGCACTGGAAAGGGTGTGGTTGTTTATAAAGAAAATCACCACGATCGTGGTGGCCGTGGCGGTGGTCGTCTTTATACTGCTGCAGTTTCCGGGCCTGAGCGCAGAGCGCATGGAATATTACGAAGAAGAAAAGGAAAAGGCCGTAGAAGGCTTTTTCAAAAAAATAGAGGGCACACCATATTCCGAGCAGCTTCAGGGGGAGCGCCTGATGTCGTTCTTCCTTTACTGGCAAGACTATAAGACCGCCAGAATGCAGGCAGGCGGAAAGGAGGGAGTCAATGATTTAAATAGTAAATATAAGAAAAGAGATCCGGTTTTTTTCAAAATTGCCAACCCCGGAAGGGATCAGGTCGCGAGAAAAGTCAACAGGGAATTTAAGAAGCTCGAAAGGAAACGCAAAGGCTTTGTGCGGGACATCCGCAATGAGCGGATCAATAACAGCTTTTTGGGAAAACTTGGCAAATGGATGGAGCCCTTCACCCGGTGGGCCGGCTTTAACTGGCGGGTCAACGTAGCTCTTTTAAGCGCCTTTGCAGCGAAAGAAAGCAGCGTTGCCACCCTCGGAGCACTGTACGAACCGGAAGAACAGGGCGAGAGCCTGGAAAAGCGCATGGCCAGGGGAGAGGAAGGGTTCACCCCGCTGCATGCCCTGGCGCTGATGTTGTTCATGGTGCTTTATCCGCCGTGCCTGGCCACCACTATCGCTGTCAAGATACAGACCAATTCGGTCAAGTGGATGCTTTTTTCCATGATCTACCCCATGGTGTTGGGATTGGCGGTTGCTGTATTGGTCTTTACGGGCGGAAGTTCATTGGGCCTTACCGGGCTTCAGGCGATGTTTATCTTTTACGGCTTGGCCCTGGCCTTCACGGTTTTTATGGGCCTTTTTAAGAACAAAGCTGAATTTATGTCTTAAAGGAGGTAGGTATTATGTTTACGCGTAAAGTCATTATGAGTGGAATTCTAACATTGGGGATTTTTTTGTCTGCCCAGGCGTTCGCCCATACTCCCTTGTGCTCGTGCTATGACAACGGGGACGGTTCCGTCACCTGCGAAGGCGGCTTTTCAGATGGTTCTTCGGCTTCCGGTGTGGAGATGCGAGTTGAAGACAAAGATGGAAATGTGCTGACCAAAGGGAAGATGGACGAATACAGCGAATTTACCTTTGATAAGCCTGATGGGTCTTACAAGGTGATCCTCGACGCCGGACCGGGACATGAGGTTGAAATCGAAGGAAAGGATATAATTTAAAAAGAAATAAACTTATTTAATTTTAGAAGGAGAAAAAGATGAAAAAAGTTTTCTTCGTATTGCTTAGT
>CAYXDR010000300.1:0-4518 GCA_964463515.1 uncultured Desulfobacteraceae bacterium
GGTATCAGCGGTTTAGGAGAATGTAGCATTCGAAGCGAGACCCTCTTGACAACCAAAAAAGCGGGATTATTTAAAGTAGCAAGGGAGTCACCCGGTATTTCAGTTTAATGCCGGCTGGTTACAGTAATGAAGATCAAGGGCGGGGGTGGTCCTGTCCATCATTGAAAGGAGGTGTCGTGTATGATTTTGAGGACTCTTAGTAGTGCACCTGGTTGGAGCTGGATAAACGCCTTCGATGAAATCGAAAGAATGCGAAGGCAGATGGAAAGGCTGAGCAGCGGTTTAGGCGGGGTATTTGCAGGAGAACCTGCATCGGGTGTTTTTCCTCTTATGAACGTCACCGAGGACAAGGATAACTATTACGTGCGAGCGGAGCTGCCCGGCATAAAAGCCGAGAACCTCGACATCTCGGCCACGGGCGACAGCCTTACCGTCGCAGGTGAGCGGCTGGCGCTGGCTGAGAATTCCGGTGCGACCTATCACCGTCGTGAGAGGGATTCGGGGCGTTTCAGCCGGATTTTGAGCCTGCCGGGAATGGTAAACGCCGAAGCCATAAACGCAAAGATGGCCGACGGTGTGCTTACAGTGGTTCTTCCGAAGGCCGAGGCTGCAAAACCCAAGCAGATTTCCGTAAAAGCTGGATAATTGTTCCCGGGTTAACGGAAAGGAGGTGTAACTATGGCTGCAACTGAAGAAAAATCCTTGCAGGCAAGGGAAAAGGCGGAAGTCAGCACTCCGGTCGAGCACACGAGGCCTGGTGTTGTCTTCCTGCCTGCCGTGGATATATTTGAAACCGAAAAGGGAATCACTATCCTGGCGGATATGCCCGGAGTCAAGTCCGACGATCTTACCGTGGATTTGCGGGACAATGTGCTGACGCTGGACGGAGAGGTGAAATCCCCTGAAACCGATGGTGAGCGGGAACTTCTCCGGGAGTATCGTACCGGCAGGTATTACAGGCAGTTTACCCTTTCGCAGGTGATCGACCAGCAGAAAATAGAGGCCGATCTGAATGAGGGTGTGCTCAAATTGAACCTGCCCAAGGTTGAAGCCGCCGTACCCCGCAGGATTTCGGTCAACGCCGGCTAGGCGTATCGAGGCATCAATCAAACAATGAAAGTGCCTGAACGATTTTCCGTTCAGGCACTGATTTTTCCGGGCAGGGTGCGGTTGGTTCATAGTGAACCGCTGAAGTTAAAGCCTGGAGGATCTTCGGATAACAAAGACGATCATGAAGAGGGCCGGTATCAAAGCGATTACCGAAACGACGCCCCTGGGATAGAAAAGAATAAACACTGCCGTGAGCAGAACTATCAATCTCGAAAAAAGATTCTGGGTGGTATTTTCAAAAATTTTCCCGTGAATCGCGACGGTTGCCGTCAGGCACGCGACGCTCAGTGCTCCGATGGCTGAGAATTGCGCCGCGCCGGGTTCCAGCAGCAGAATATCCCAGTTGAAGATCGCGAAAGTGAGAAAGAAAAACGGGATGGATATTTTCAGAGTCACCATCATTGTAGCCATGAACGAAGCACCCGATAAGCGGGAGGCGACCGCGGCCACCAGCGATGTCGGTGGTGAATATTCTGATATTACCGCGATGAAGAACAGGAAAAAATGAGCGATCCAGGGATTTATGCCCAATTCGGTCATCGGTGGTATGACTACGACCGCTGAAATAAGGTAGCAGGCCGATGGCGGGATCCCCAATCCCAGGAAGACTCCCACTGCGAATCCAACCCCGATCAGTGCCAGAACATGGAATTGCCCGACCGATATCAACAGGGACATCAGCTTGGGCATCCATCCACTGACCACAAACATGTTTATCATCACCCCCAGCATCGCGAGCAGAAGGATGAGGGGGGCGGTCACTTCGGCGAATGCCACGACTCCTTCTCGGACACATCTGATCCATTCCTTGAGTTTATCGTAAGCAGTACCGGGATGGAGACAAATCCTGAGGACCGAGGCGGTGATAAACATGCCGATCGTGATTATCAGTGCAGCCTTGGATGCATCCACCCATAATACGCCCATCAGGTAAATCAATACACCTATGAAGATGAAGAAAACCGATGTGTTGACTATATCCATTCTGGAAAATTTTTCAATAATGGCTGTCAGGGCCGAGCCAGAATCACCGGCCCCTCCACGCAGGAAGCGTGCTGAAAGGAGGTAAACAGAGCATACTACGATAAAATAAAAAATCAGGGCAGGCGCAAACCCCCTTGCTATGACCTCGAAATAACTCACTCCCAAAAAGTCGGCCATCAGAAAACCCGCTATGGCCATAACCGGCGGCATGAGCAGGCCTCCCAGCGAGGCGGAGGCTTCAACGGCACCGGCGTAAAGAGGGGGAAAACCGGCTCTTTTCATCAGTGGTATCGTGTACTGCCCTGTAACCGCCACATTCGCCGCTCCAGACCCGCTGCATGTGGAAATGGCCATGGAGGTAAGCACCGCGGTTTGCGGAATCAGGGCCCTGTGCTTGCCTAGAATCCCGACAAAAGTTTTGACGATGGATTTTTGAACCCCGAATCCCTGGGCGATGCCCAGGAACATGAAAAAAGCTGCGATGACCGCCACGCCCGTTTGGGAGTATGTTCCGAAAAGACCTAATTTAATTTCAATTGAAGAAGAGGTGATCACTCTCATCCAGGATACGCCAGGATGTCCGAATATCCCAGGAAATACAGAACCATATACCGAATAAAGCATAAGAAATACAATTAAATAAAAAAGAATAATATGTTCTCTACGAGTGTATTCAACAATAAGGGCTAGAATCAAAACGGCAACTACTTTATCCAAATTATTAAAAAAGCCAGCGCGTAAATATATTAGCGCTTCATATTCGATACGCATATAAAGCGATACAAATACACATATTGCGATATATAATATGGCAATTAATACATTTAATTTTGCTCCTAGCTTGGGATATAACATTTGTCCGTTAACTAGAAAAGCCAGAGTATACATAATAAAGGCCAATGGAACCAAACTCACAACAAGATACATTGCCCCGCCAAGGCCTGTAACAAAATAATGTATTGAAAGAGCTAAATATAAAATGGTGGCTGTAAGATAAACCGGAGTAGAATAATTACGTATTTTAGCTAGTGAATGAGTGTTATTTTGCTGAGAATTTTTTTCCATCATCTCTCCAGAAAATGCATTCAAATCAAAGAAATGTAATTTTTAATTATATGGAATATTTTTCAACAATATTTCTTGAATTTCAAATATAGGGAGCACATCCTCCCAGATGTTTTAAAGGATGCGCTCCCCAAAATCATCATAAACGAATTATTCGAAAAATAATGTACTTACTATTTTTTCATTTTTTCTATGGCAGCCTCGATGGTATCTTCGGTGGCCACGACCCATGAAGAGTCCCAAAGGTCCTTTTCCTTGAGATACTTCGCGAGGCCGGGGTGCACGGGGACCTCGGGAATGCTCCTTATCCCGTTAACCTGGAAATCGGCGAAGTTATTGGCCAGGGGCCCAAAGCCCCTCTCCAGCTTGGCCAGATCGGCTGCGTCCTTCTCGAGAACCTTGAGAAGCTTATAAAGGGCTTCTTCCGGAAAATTAAGGCCGAAGGACTGGCCGAAGAAGAAGGGAACACCGTAGAGTTCGTCTACTCCCAGGTCGCTGGTATAGGCCTGGTCAAAATCGATTTTGACCGGTGTGAACCCTGCCTCTGCCAGTTTTTCTCTCTGGGCGGAGGTGGGGTTCACTCCCTGCAGATCGCATGCAACATCGAGCATTTTGATCCAGCTGGCCAGGGAAACTGTAGCCGTCGTATAAGCGGCTGTGGCATCTAAGGTTCCGCTTTTCAGCGCGTCGCAGACCTTTGATGAATCCACTTCCACGTGGGTGATATCGAGGCCGCAGATTTCCTGCATGGCCCGGAAAATATTGATGTGGTTCATGTAGCCTGCGGTGGTCATGAAGATCTTTTTGCCGTCCAGATCTTCCCAGCTGCGATATTTGTCCTTGTTTTCAGGCAGAGTCAATATATGGGTTTCCATTGTATATAGCCAAACACTTTGGACCGGCATTTGCTTCACGTTTTTCTCAAAGCCCTTGTAGGCCTTCTTGAAGGCGTAAAGGTCCCTGAAGCCCGGTTCGGCCACGTAAACGGCTTCAAGGTCCCCTACCAGGAAACTTTTTATATTAGCGGTGGTTGAAACGTAAGGATAAATCGTAAGATCGTAATCAGGCAGCCCCCGCCGCAAAAAATCCGCGATGAAGGCGGATGCTTTGTAATAATAGCTACCCGGATCAGGTGTCCCCCATCTCAAGGTATCCTTTCCGGCCGCCGTTGCATTGACAGGAAAGACAAACCCCGCCATTAAAACAAGAGCCAACCCTAACACCAACCCAAACTTGACTTTTTTCATTTCCTACCTCCTTTAATTTGGTATTGTTAAATGAAATGCATGTTGCCACCTACTTACAGTAAACTTAAGCATGCTGAACTCGTAAAAAGTCAAAACAACGATGTCCCTCGGG
>CAYXDR010000301.1:0-4518 GCA_964463515.1 uncultured Desulfobacteraceae bacterium
TGTCAATTTCATTGAAATAGTTAGTTTTGCACACCATTTTTCCAAAAAGGAAAAATAGTCGAATGAAAAAAGCCAGTCATTTTTCATAATAAAGCAACCGGAAGATATGATTTCATAAAAATATTCGATAAAACTTTTGTCGGTTCCGTGCTTCTTTAAAGTATGAAACAGTGTAAATGCGTAAGAATCCTGTTTTCTGAAAAACACAATGTATACCGGAAAATATCCAGCAGATATCAAGATGTTCTCAAATTTTTTTATTAAAAGAGGATATTGCACCAGGTACTCGAAGTCTTCAGACGAGATCAACGCTTTATCGGCGGGATTTTCGTCGAGCTCTTCCATCAAGTCCTCCAGGCCCCCGTTTTTTTCGTCGAACCTGGCATCTTTCCGGAGTTCCCAGGCAATGTTGTGATGCCCGTCCTCCTTGTCCCTCTTTCCGGATTCAGGAATGTAAATTCCTTCTTTCAAAAAGAATTCCCTGTTCCGGGCAAGCTGCCTCTGTATCGTGGTAGTGGCTGTCTTGTGAGTACCCATGTGGACATATAACGTCTTGTATTTTTTGGTAGATACAATCGGGACCCTTGCCGTGTACTCTCCCAGCCTCCGCGTCAGCCTGGTCGCGACCTGGCCAGGCGCAAGTCGGCGCCTTTTCCCATCGCACAGCAGATCCATCATTTCGCTGACAGCGCCGCCGAGGCTGGAGGCAGCACCTTCCCGCGATATGATGTCAGCAGGTGGGTCCGAATCCACGGAATATTTCTTGACTATTTCCGGGTAATGTTCCTGCAGTGTGCGGTTGGCCGGGTCAAGGCCCGCTATCAGGAGCAAGCCGGTGGGGAAACAGTTCACCGGCAGGAAGAAAAGATCCGGCCTGAACTCCTTCAGCGCCTGGTAAAGCTTCCACACATCCCCGGTCCAGGTCCTGGTCCTTCTCCGCCGCCGGGCCTGGACCGGGTGCCCCGGGAAGATATCGTCCATCAGCACCAGTGTCCACGGTTCGGCGAACCGCTCCACGTTCAGAAAATCGCGCAGCACGTATTCAAACAGATGCATGCCGTCGATGAAAACCATTTCCGGCTTTCTTTGAAGGACTTCCTCCGCAGGTCCACGGAAAAAATCATCGCTTGTCATCGTAATGATCCGGGCCGTATCCGGCAGGTCCCTGTCCACCTGGGGCATGGGATCGACTCCGACGGCTTCGCACTGCGCAAGGGCCAGGCTCACCCCCTTTTGGACCCCGATTTCCAGGTACATTGCCGGGGCCAGGCGACGGTGGACCGCGGAGAGGACTTCGTACTTGTCTCCGTCCCCGGGGCGCGCTTCTTCTTCGGCAGTGGCCGGGGGGAAGGATTCCTGCATCCTGTAGGCCTCGCCAAGGCGCCTGTAGACCAGCTCCGGGGTGTTTTCGTCCGCCTTCGCCGCGACATCCTGCCATCGCGTCACTGCTTCGGTCCACCGGCGGCGTTTCATAGCCATCTCCGCGAAGGCCGCGTTCAAATTCCTTGAGTCCGGGTGAGATCTCACGGCTTTACCAAGTACGGCGTCGGCGCCGTCCAGGCATCCGGCCGCCTCGAACACACCCGCCAGGGCAATCAACTTCCCGGCCCCTGGTTTCACCTCCCCCGAATCCAGGAAAAACCTCCAGCTCTCAAAATCCGCCAGGCTCCTTAAAATATCGTGACAGTCGGCGGCATCCCGGCTCACCTTGACCCAGATCTCCAAACCGAGCGGGCAGTCCTGGATTCCCCGTGGCACTTTTACGAGCACGGCCGGCTCTGCTCCGGTGATAAGCAGGACGAGGTTTTCCTTCGACGGAACCCGCAGCGCGGTTCCCGCGGCGGTGACCTCTTCGTCGCCGTCGAATTCAAACACCGAATGGACCGCTTTACCGAGCCCGAGGTTCAGAAATTTTATTCCGGCGATTTTAAGGGACGCCGCGCCCGCAGGAGGGATAAACCGCACAGGCGCCTCCGGGTCGAGACCGAAGCCGGGTGCGCGGACCGTGATCCTCTGCCATCGGTCCGGGACAAGGGATATCGTCTTTACAATGTCTCCTGCTTCGCACGAACCAGGAAAAACCATCCCGGCCTGGAAAGTCTGCTCCGGTTTGGCCTTCGATTTCATCGGCATAAACCTTTATGCAGCGGGAAATTCACCGTTTCCCGCTATTTTCCGTGCTTCGGTTCGGATTTATACTGCCTGAAGACATCGGCGATCCGCTCCTCGACCGCAGGCCTGCTGCCCCTGCCACGCAAGGCCCTGGCCGGGCCGGTGAGGATTTTTCCCGCCCGCCAGCGCCTGGAACAAAGAAGAGATTCCAAATCCTTTTCCAGCCGCTTCATCCAGCGCCTCAACCGTTTTGTTTCATGGCGGGAGAGAAAGGCAGGGTTGGCGGTCTTCCTCCATTGGCGGTATTCCTTTAATACTCCTTTAATCCGCTCAACCGATGCGGGTTTCTTTCGTCTCAAAAAGGCGGCGGAGGCGATATTGACGACACTGTTACCTACCTTCCAGCTCCTGGATCCCATTATCTGCCGGAAATCCTTGTCCAAGCGCTCCAGCCATTTTATTATCCTGCGGCCCTCCACCCCCGTCTGCCCCGTCGAAGCGCCGAAACTGCGCGAGGTCCGGCCCGGACGATTCGCCCGATTCGATGTATTTTTCGAAACCATCAAACACTTCGTTTATCCGTTCCACGGCCCCGCTCCGCCCTCTGCGTCCGGAGAAAACCCCGGCCAACCTGCCCAGGGCATCTCCGAGCCGCCACCGCCTGGAGTTCGAGAGGGCCTTGAAGAGCCTGTTCAAACGCTCGATCCAGCCCCGGAGCCGCCTGTTCTCCCTCTCCAGGGTGCGAACCTGCGTTATGAACTCAACCTGCTCGGTCTCCACCTCGGCCAGCGCATGAAAATATTCCCGGGTTAAATCCTCCTGGTACCGGAGTTTCTGGCCCAGTTCCCGAATCGATTTTTCCTTGGCTTCGAGCTTATCCTCTAGCTGCCCGGTTTCTTCCTCGAACCTTTTTTGAAGACTTTCAAAATCCTGCTTCTGCCCGGCCAGACGGCTATTCAATTCGTCCACGGCAGATTCCTTTTCCTTGGCTTCCTCCTCTTTTTCCCCCTTCTCCCGCCAATAGGCGTGAAGTTCGTCCTGGCTGCGGGAAGCCTTGATCCATAGCTGAAAAAACATGGGGCAGTCCGGCAGGGCCGGCAGAGCAGGCAAAAACAATTGCGGATCGTCGCCGGTTGCGACGGCCTCGAGAGTGTCCCTGGAGGCGAGCACCAGGATGTCCTTTCCAGGTGAAATGTCCGGGTAATCGGGTCCCGCCGCCCAGCACGGGCTCCCTGAAGCCGCATTCACCAGCTTGATGCCGGAAATCCGGAAAAATCCATTGGTGTTCAACGGGTCGAAACGTAGCCTCCCGGACCGCAATGCATCAGGGCAGGGTATCTCCAATTCGATCTCACGCCATTCACCGGGCGCCAGGACAAACCTGGCGGAATCCTCCTCGCGGTAGGTACCCTCGGGCGCGCCCGGCACAGGAAAATACACCTGGGCGCACAGGGTTTCCAAACTCCCGCAGGACGAGGGAAACTCACCTGCCGGTTTATCTCCGCTTCCCTGGCCGCCCCACTGTTCACCATCCATCAGGTCCACCTCTTTCTCCACTGCGGTTTATCTTCGCCAGCCCGAAAATCAACATATAGCGCATACAGCTCCGCCCCTTCGGTTACATCCGCAACCAAAACACGAATTCAATGTCTCACACTGGAAACGGTACATCCCCACGTTCATCCAATGAACGTTTCATTCACCGAACTTTTTGATCAATTTAGCTGAAATGTCAAGCTATTTCCTCCTGCCACGAAATATCTTCACCGGTTTCAGCCCTGAACACTTTTCAGCGATTTTTACCGATTTCGGCCCAAGGCCGTTTTCGGTAAGGCCCCAGGCACAAATTTTTTTCTTGACAATGGTTCCGTATATGGTACCATCCGTCCAACTTTATCCACCTGCAATATCGAGGTTATATCATGGCGGCCAATCAAGACAAGAATTTCAGCGGTCAATTCCGGCTCCGTATTCCAACTTCGCTTCACCGGGCACTTGCCGGAGAAGCACGCGGCCAGGGGGTCTCCCTCAACAGTTACCTTCTGTTCCTGCTCAGCACCCGGCACAGCCAGGAACAGACGTGGCGCCAAGCAGAGGCGTTTCACAGGCGCCAAATCGAGGACACCGCCTATGCACTGCAGGAGGTGCACAAAATGGTGGCCAGCCTCACTCTCGGGGAACCCGAGCACGAAAGTTTCACCTGGCTCAGCAGCGGAAGCAGCAATGTCGTTATCCAGTAGCGGTCCGGGACCGACGGGAAAGGATTTCTCATGATTCGAAACGTGTGGGTCGTCTTGTGCAGGGATATCATCACCGACCAGGAAAGCAACTCGGTTTCCTACCTCCGGTGCATCGAAGAGGGGTTTGCCCGGGAGCTCCCGGTAAAAATCGGGCCTATGTTTCTCG
>CAYXDR010000302.1:0-2161 GCA_964463515.1 uncultured Desulfobacteraceae bacterium
TGATACCTTAAAAGCGACTTCTTATGGCGACCATAGCATGTTTTTGTTTAAAGTCGCACAATCTTCTACTTTCGTTTAATTTTTTCATCACATTGTTGCATAAATTAAACAAGCACAGTATCCTCTATCCCCAGATTTGATTTTCAATCAGACATACACGAAAATTTTATCACAACTATCGATTTCACCATGGCCCCGTTGACAGCATATCATCTTGGTGTTTATCAGTCACGCAATCCTAAGGCAAGCGCATATTAAAACTTTCTAAATGTACATGGAATGTTATCATGGTCAGCATATAAGCTTGATAGGCTAAAGCAAAAAGCTCCATCAAAAAATTAAATGCTTTTGCATTGTTGAATCTTTTACGATACCTTGGATCTAATGCTGACGCAACTTTGATGGAGGCCTGAGCCCGTTATTAAAGGCCTTGCCGAAGACTATAGGGGCATGCTTTCTCTTGGGGTTTAAACTGAAATAAATCAGGTTGCCATGATACGATAGCAATCCTTCAATACATGAGATCTACAGCTATACATTCAACTGCGGACTTTCTGGTGTTCGTAGCTTGGTGAACGTGGTTGATAGACGGACTTGTTATATAATTCATATTGATTGCTTGGTAAAAAATCGTCACCCCATTGGAGAATGGGGTCCAGGTTTTCTGCAACGACCTGGAATAACTCGATGAAGGTTTATCCCGATAGAATCGGGGATGGGGCTTTCGTGGCCTACAAATCCGAAACGGAAGCAAAAGCCCTTCATCGGGGAGCCCTCGAATTCGAGGGCACCGGTGCGTCAGCACGGGTGTAGAGGGGGGATGATCGTTCGATAAAATGAATGGGTTCATTTTCTCGGGCGTATGTCCTCATCGCCTTTCACCGATGAGTATCCACTCCCGCTTTTCCTGCAGTTCTTTGCGCCTTCGCGTCTAGGCGCGAGTCAAACCCGGCGCTCCGATCAGGAAAGAACACCCTGGAGCCAGGATCCCAAGGTATATGGCGTGATGAAGCCAATGGTACCTTTGTCGTGGGTCAGGGATTGTTCGAGATACAAATTCAAAACCGAAAAGGAATCAGGCGCATACGCCTCGATAAAGCTCCAGGATGAACGGCTGACGGCGGGTGTTTTCAGAAGAGAAGCTTTCACTTCAAGGCCGTGGATCCTTCCCCCATGTTCGATGACAAAGTCCACTTCCGCCCCGGACTTGCTGCGCCAGAACCGAATTTCATCCTGGAAAGACAGCGCCTTGAGGATTTCGGAAAAAGCCCAGTTTTCAAAAAGAGATCCTTTGTCTGTTCTCAATTGCAAATTCCCGCTGAAATCGTTCAGCAATTGATTGCGGATTCCGTTGTCAACGAAGAAAACCTTTGGCGCCGATGTGATTTCCCGGCGTTTTCCGCCAGCATACGGTAAAACTTTTTTGACAATATGACTTTCTTCCAGAATCTTGATGTAAGCGTTGACCGTTCCGGCATCCACGTTACACAAAGAGGCAAGATCCGAGACATTCAAAAGATTCCCGATCTGCATAGCCAACAGGGTCAGCAGTTTACGAAAGGCGGCCACATGCCTGATCCGGAAAAGATCCGATGCATCCCGAAGGATCAACGCATCCACAAGGTCGCTTAGAAGCATCGTTTTTTGGTCTGATTTCATGTAGGAAAAGACGGCAGGATAGCTTCCGAATATGAGCTGGTGTGAAACGATGGTGTCACAGACCGCTCTCTCGGCAACAGGGTTCGGTGCTTCGGCGTGTCGTCGGAGTTCCTCCAGGGAAAAAGGAAGAAGCCGTCTTCTGCTGGCCCTGCCCGCGAGGGATTCCCTTGTCCTGCTCTTCAGATCGAATGATGAGGATTCTGTGACCCATATGTGAAATTTGAGCTTTGCATCCACGAGCCCTTTGATAAAAAGCCCCGCTTCTTCAATATGTTGAATCTCGTCAATGAACAGCGCGCGGATGAATGAATAATCCTTGCGCAAATGTTCGATGAGGTCCAGGGGCTGGTCGCACGCCACACGCAACAATGGATCTTCCATGTTCAAAAACAGCACATCAGGGGCAATATCTATGAGCTGCCGCCATACCATCGTCGACTTGCCGGCCTGCCGCGGGCCGGCGATCAAAAGGGCCCGTCCGGGCGGGACAGCAAGTTTTTCG
>CAYXDR010000302.1:2171-4511 GCA_964463515.1 uncultured Desulfobacteraceae bacterium
AGCACGGCGAGACGGAGCCGCCGATCCGGGAGATGGGCGGCGACCTCCTGCGGAAGAAAACGACCGATCATCTCCCGTGCCCCATCGGGCTCAAGTATCCAAGGGTTCATCTGCTTTACCCTGTTCTGGACCTCGATACTGAACATCCGGACCTCCTGGCGATGGTTTTTCTTGAAAAACGACGACGCCATGAAAAATTTGCGCGCCAAAAAGAGTACTTACCACGTGAACAAAAAGGCTACAACGTTCAATCAACTTTAACCCGGCTCAAATGGAATGTCAATCTATATGAGCCGGGTTATTCGCTGACTTATAAATGCCGCGGTTGGCCTTCGAGAATAATATGACAGCCGGGAGTCGTTTAGAAGAGCATCAAAGTTACTTCATGCCGAGTTTCATCGCTATGCCTACCAGGCTCATCCGCTGGGCTTCCCATCACGAAAGTGCCGGCAGGGATGAGGTTGAAGCTCATGCCCAGGGAATCGGTGAAAGAGTCGAGTCGGGACCGACGGACTACCAATAGCGCATTTGTGAGACAGCCTGGAGCACAAAAACCGCTTCACGCAAACCGATCCTTCCATCGCCATTCACATTTCCAGGCAAAACCTCGTGATCACTGAAAAAATTGTACTGTCACACTACAGCATTGCGGGACCTCCGAAATGGTGTAAACATTGCCGTCCGGGATTCCGTTGCAACCGGGTTCCTCCATTGTGGGCTGAAAGAACATGATATAAGGACCTCGTATTAGATGAGCCATGACCCCTTGGTCATGGATTTCCCTTATTTTCCTGTTGACCAGCACCTTTCCAAACCCTTGCTGGGCCAGCCCTGGTGTGTCCCACTCACTGTGGATCAGGTAGGCCGGAGGACTGGGATTGGCCTCCGGGGTTTTGAAGAGCGGTCGGGGATTGTCCGGGGGGGTTTGCTCCCAGGGTTTGCAATGCCTCCGCCATGGACTACTGTAGACCGGCTCCCGGGGACCCTCCACCACCATGGACAGGCAGCCGCCACAAAGCTCACTGCAATCGCGGAATGTGTCAGGATTCAGGAGGGATACCGGCAAATTTGGCCCCTGCTGAAATGCCATGATCGTTGAACTTAAGGGCTGCGAAACCTATGCAAGGAAGGCAGGAATGTGACATATTGTAAATCATTAAGATTGAATGGGATCCAGGAAAGGCGCAACTCAACCTTAAAAAGCATGGGGTTGCCTTCGAAGAAGCTGCAACTGCTCTGAGTGACCCTATGGCCATCACCGGGTCTGATCCCGATCATTCTGATTATGAAGATCGATATATTACGTTCAGCGTATCCGCAATGAATAGACTTTTATTGGTCTCTCATACCGAGGAAGGGGAAACTATCAGGGTTATACGCGCTCGTAAGGCGAGTAAAGGAGAACGGAAACTGTATGAAGAAGGATAAAGAAATCGGCAAAGACGAACTCCGCTCAGAATACACGAGAGCTGATTTTCCCGGGGGTTTTTTGCGGGGCAAGTATGCGAAACGCTTAAAAGAGTCATCTAATATCATTGTGCTCAAGCCCGAGGCTGCACAGGCCTTCCCGAATGAGGAGGGGTATATCGTCCGTCCGCTATAGTTGAAGCGTCGACCAGACGGCGAACCATGCCATTATCGAGGAGGTATGTACTTTCTTGAAAACCGATCAATTCGGCCAACGGGATCTTGCTATTCCCGGCTACCAAATTCAAGGCAACGCCGGAATCGGCTTCCAGGCACAGCATCTGACTACGCTTTTCGCCGAAAGCCATACCGATTTCCCATCGCTCGGAATCCTTTTTGTGTTTGGGTTTAAGGTTCATGCCGAGGCTGGTTGCGACAAAACCGGAAATCAATTCAGCGCTGCACTTGAATTGGGTCAAGCTTTCGGGGGAGACAAACACCCGGTTGGTGTCATTACGTTTGTCACAGACGATGAAGGACGTGGGAACGCCTGTTTTTACCGGAAGGCTGTGGACCGGCATGACACATCCAAGTTCACATCCCGTGCACACGGTTGTTACCGCCGGGCCTGTTCTTACAATGAGCCTCTGGGACTTCATAGCGGAGACGGCCTCGTCGGGCCACCGGCTCAATTCATCGGCACCCAGCAAGACCGCCGCACCCCGGGATGCCCCTACCCTATGGAAAAGTTCAATCAGTGAATCGACAGCCGTCATGCTGCCGCCTCCACCTGTTCCCCGGGAATTTCCTCCGGTTCTTTAGGCTCAATTTCCGAGGCCGCCAGCATGTCCCGTAGTTTCAAGCCGATCTCGTCATATTTGATGAGGTCGTAAAAACTCAAAATAACGATGTCCCTCGGGGTCGGGGTCGCTA
>CAYXDR010000303.1:0-4498 GCA_964463515.1 uncultured Desulfobacteraceae bacterium
CTGAAGGGGGCGTTAACGCCCGGGGAAACCGTGTTTATTCTATCCGGCCTGATACCCAACCGCAAAAGCCATCCCCTCGTCCATCAATGGATCGGAGCGGTCTTTCAGGACGGCTCTTTTACGGGCATTGAGGAATTTGAACCGCTCATGGAGCGAACCGGCCTGGGTGTAAAGCACTTCCCCAACCCCGGCGCGTCACCCGGCGAAGATGACAGTCGATCCCTTCTTCCCACAGCAATCGAACAGGCCCTCTTGTGGATGAGAAAACAGCGAAAAGACTTTGAGGATCGAATCAATGAAAAACTCAACGAGCAGCTCGCAGGGCTCGAACGGCTTAGAGCGAAACAGCACGACCAGCTGGAGCTCCGATTCATGAACAGTCGTCTGCCCGAGCGCGCCGTAAAGGGGATCAAGGAACGGGAACGCAGAAGGATAGACCGGCTGTTCGACGAGTACCTCGACTGGGTCCAGGACACAATGACCACGGAAGACAACCCCTATATCCAGGTAATAGCCGTATTGAAAGGTATCGATTGATGGCGATAGACCTGACGGGAATCAACAACGAAAACGAGTTCTACACCCACCACTATCTCACGGCCATTCTTGAAGGTGATCTCAAGGATATTTTCAAGGAATGGAGCCGGCGTGAGAATGAAGAAGGGATTCGCTCTCCATACGCGGAGCTGAGGAGCTTGACCCGGGCCTATTTCCTGGCCCGGGAAGCGTTTGAGCGCGAGCGCGACCACGGGGAAAAGCTGTCAGGGCAACGGGGAATCCTGGAAAAATTTTTGAGCGTTCTCGGCTATTCGTATGAGCCACGAATGAAGGATCTCTCAGATGGAACGGCCTTGCCCGTCCTTTCCGAGGTGACAGGTGGTAACGGCGCTCCCAGCCTCTGGGTGGTCGAAGCATTCGACCCATCGGCGAACGGTGAAAACCCGTTGAATCTTTCAATTTCGGAAGCCCAACCCTTTACGTCTGATTTCGCAATCCCGGACGGGCCCATGGAAAACGTGATTTCACGGGGCGTTTTCGGCCTTCCCGAGCCTCCGCGATGGGTCATCCTTTCAAGCTTGACACAGATGGTTTTGCTGGACCGAACCAAGTGGAACCGCAAACGCATGTTGCGCTTCGATCTTCCGGAGATTTTCAGCAGGCGGGAAACAACCACCCTTCAGGCGACGGCCGCGCTGCTTTCAAGAGAGCACGTGTGCCCGGCGGACGGCTTGAGCCTTCTGGATACCCTGGATGAAAACGCCCACCGCCATGCCTTTGCCGTTTCCGAGGATCTCAAATACGCCCTGCGGGAATCCATCGAACGAATCGGAAACGAGGCGGTCTATTATTTGATGGAAAAGCGGAAAAAGGGGGTTTTTACCGGCGAAGAGAAATTGAACCCCGCCGATCTTACGCGGGAGTGCCTGAGGTTCATGTACCGGCTTCTTTTCCTGTTTTATATCGAGGCCAGGCAGGAACTGGGCTACGCGCCCATGAACACGGACGCCTACCGGACGGGGTACAGCCTGGAAACCCTGCGAGACCTGGAAATGGTCCATTTAACCACCGAGGAATCCCGGAACGGCACGTTTATCCATGAGTCCATCGACCTTTTGTTCAAGCTGGTTTACGAAGGTTTCACCCCGGCGCAGAAGGGGCTGCAGTTCGGGGGAACACCCCTTCACGACATTTTCGAAATGAAACCTCTCAAATCCCACCTGTTCGATCCTGGTCGAACCCCAATTCTCAACCGGGTGAAATTCCGGAACAGCGTACTTCAAAAAGTCATCCAGCTGATGTCGCTTTCCCGGGCCGGGGGCCGAAGAAACCGCCGGGGCCGAATTTCTTACGCCCAGCTGGGAATCAACCAGCTGGGAGCCGTTTATGAGGCATTGCTTTCCTACCAGGGGTTTTTCGCGGAAACGGATCTCTACGAGGTCAAACCGGCCGGGCAAACGCACAACGAGCTCGACATCGCTTATTTTGTAAAGCCCGAAGACCTCGAAAAATACACCGAAGAAGAAAAGGTGTATGAAGAAAACGTCATGAAAAACATCGAAGGATGCGGCTGGACGGAAGAAGACACGAGAAGGCCCGGATTGAAGGTTTATCCTAAAGGAACCTTTATCTACAGGCTCGCGGGGAGGGACCGTCAGAAATCGGCCTCCTATTATACACCAGAAGTGCTGACACAATGCCTGGTCCAGTATGCCTTGAAGGAACTCCTGAAGGGTAAGAGCGCCGATGAAATCCTCAAGATGACCATCTGCGAGCCGGCCATGGGAAGCGCCGCCTTTTTGAACGAAGCTGTGAGCCAGCTGGCGGATGCCTACCTGGATCGCAAACAGAAGGAAACCGGGCAGGAAATCCCACACGAGGACTATATCCGGGAAAAGCAGAAGGTCAAGATGGCCCTTGCCGACAACAACGTGTTCGGCGTGGATCTCAACCCCGTCGCGGTTGAACTGGCCGAGGTCTCGCTATGGCTCAACGTGATCCACAAGGATGCCCTTGTCCCCTGGTTCGGTATGCAGTTGAAAACCGGTAACTCGCTGATCGGCGCGCGCAGGCAGGTTTTTTCTTCAAACCTGCTGACGCAGAAAAAGAAAGGATCGACCCTGTGGCTTGATGAAGTGCCCGAAAGGGTGCTTCCCGGATCGAAAAGACCCGCAAGATGCGTCTATCATTTCCTTTTGCCGGATAAGGGTATGGCCAATTACCAGGACCGCGTCGTAAAAGAGATCGCCGCGGAGCCTATCAAGAAAATCAATACCTGGCGAAAGGAATTCTCCCGGCCCTTTTCAAACGGAGACATTGAGCAATTGCACTCGCTTTCCCGTGCCGTGGACAAGCTCTGGGAGCACCATGCCCGGGAGTTGAGAAAAATTCGAAAAGAGACCACCGATTCACTCCCGATCTTTGGTCAGCCGCAACAGGAAAAACAAGAACAAAGCGACACCGACTGGAAAGACCGCCTTTTCACCCGCCAGCTGCTGTCTGAAAACATCCGTAATTCAAGTCCGTACCGGCGGTTGAAACTGGTGATGGATTACTGGTGCGCCCTCTGGTTCTGGCCCATTGAAAAGGCGAATCTCCTTCCCACCCGGGAAGAGTTTGCGCTGGAGACGTCGCTGGTCCTCGAGGGGAACCTGTACAACGCGGTCCCCGATACCTGCGAACAAATGGCTCTTTTTCCGGACACCATGCCCAGGCAGCTTGCCCTGGACCTGGTGGATGAATTCGGGTTCGTGGACGTGGATCGCCTCTGCCGCGACAACCCACGCTTCCGTCTCGTCAAGGAAATTTCCGAAAGGTATCGATTCCTCCACTGGGAACTGGAATTCGCGGACATCTTCGAAGACCGGGGCGGTTTCGACCTGATCGTGGGAAATCCCCCGTGGATCAAGGTGGAATGGAACGAGGGAGGTGTTCTCGGCGATGCCGAGCCCCTGTTCGTGCTTCGCAAGTTCAGCGCGTCCACGTTGAACGATCTGAGGGAGGAAACCCTCGAACGGTTCAACCTCAAAAGCGCATATCTCATGGCTTTTGAAGAGTCCGAAGGCATGCAGAATTTCCTGAACGCCATCCAGAACTACCCGGCCCTCAAAGGCACCCAGAGCAACCTCTACAAGTGCTTCCTTCCCCAGGCGTGGATGATCGGCAGCAAAGAGGGCGTCTCCGGGTTCCTCCATCCAGAAGGGGTGTATGATGATCCAAAAGGAGGAAAATTTAGAGAGGCCATTTATTCGAGACTCTGTGCTCACTTCCAGTTCCAGAATGCCTTTATTCTTTTCCCCATTGCACATAGGGAGAAGTTTAGCATTAACATTGCTTCAAATGTAAGGAAAGCACCTTCGTTCTTGACTATTGCCAACCTTTTCGCTCCCAAAACAGTTGATGCTTCCATGCTAGACAAAGATTTCGGGGAGGTTCCTGGCATAAAAAACGACGATAACAAGTGGGATTTAAGGGGCCATCAAGAAAGGATTATCTCTGTTTCTGAACGAGAGCTTGGATTGTTTGCCGAACTTTACGATCCGCCAGGCATGCCGACACGACAAGCCCGGCTACCAGCGATGCATGCTCAAAGCCTTATCGAGGTCCTTAAAAAATTTGCCTCCTACCCTCATCGGTTGGGAGATCTCAAAGAAGAATATTTCTCAACTGAGATGTGGCATGAAACCAATTCACAAAAGGACAGCACAATCCGCCGCCAGACTGGTTTTCCTGAAAATCCTGAGCAATGGATCCTCTCCGGACCACATTTTTATGTTGGAAATCCGTTTTATAAAACACCAAGAGCCGTTTGCACCGAAAAAGGGCAGTACGATGTGCTCGATCTCACCGAACTCCCGGACGACTACCTGCCCCGCACGAACTATGTGCCTGCCTGCGATAGGGATGAATATCTCCGCCGCACACCCAGGGTGCCGTGGGGGGATAGGAAGCCGGTGACGGAGTATTTCAGACTCGTTTCGAGATTCATGTTGTCTCAGTC
>CAYXDR010000304.1:0-4496 GCA_964463515.1 uncultured Desulfobacteraceae bacterium
TCGTCACCCCGGCGCAGGCCGGGGTCCCGTGATTCCAATGACTTCTGGATTCCGGCCTGCGCCGGAATGGCGACTTGGGGACTTTTTACGACCTCATCAAGATTGATTTGGGCGGAAGTTGCTGGATGCAGGGGGTGTTTCCGTTTACGCTGCTTCAGATTATTGTTGGCCTGTCAATGGCCGAACAGGGAGCGGGGTCTGTTACTTGGCGCTGACACAGCCCTTGAAGTCGATGCTCGACAAACGCCAGTCACTTGACGCTATTTGCATGTCACCTGGCAGAAAAAAATGCCGTAAGTTATTGAGATTACTGGCGGAGAGGGTGGGATTCGAACCCACGTGCCCCGCTCTTCACGAGACAAGTCGATTTCGAGTCGACCCCGTTACGACCACTTCGGTACCTCTCCGCGTAATTCACCTTTTTGAGATCTGCGGGCACGAAAAAAGTCCTTCATAAGCGCCCGGCATTCCTGTTCACGCACACCCCGTAAAACTTCAATGCGGTGATTAAGCCTGGAATCGGATGCCACGTTATAAAGCGAACCCGCCGCACCGGCTTTCGGATCAGCCGCACCATAAGCCAAACAGGCGATTCTCGCGTTTACCGCGGCACCCATGCACATGACGCACGGTTCCACGGTAACAACCAGCACGCACCCCGTCAAGCGATAGTTTGAAATGGCCTCGCCCGCATGCCTCAATGCAATCACTTCGGCGTGGGCCGTGGGATCGTTCAACGCCCTGGGCCGGTTGTGAGCCGCAGCCAAGATGCACCCGGCTGCATCGGCCACCACAGCCCCGACCGGAACTTCGTCCTCATAAAAACCCGCCCTGGCTTCCTGCAGTGCCCGAAACATCAATTCATCAAGATCCCACAACATCGGGGATTCTTATCACACCGTCAGTCTGACAGTCAACAATCGAAAATCCTTCCCCGCAGTCAAAAACGAATGAATTGCATTGATCTCTTTCTTTGCTATAATGCAGCGGTCATAAGGAGGTGATATGAGCGACAGCATCTTTTCCCTTCAAAGCCTGGCCCAAACAGCCCGAAGCATCCGAAACGGAGAAGTCTCGCCGTTGGAACTGGCCACACACTACATCTCCCGCATGCAGTCACTGGATTCCTCCCTGGGCGCGTTCCGGCTCATGCGGCCGGAGCAGGCTTTTTCCGAGGCCGAGGCGGCATCGGCGCAAATAGCGGCCGGGAACCATCTGGGCGCTCTTCACGGCATCCCCTTCGCAGTGAAAGACCTTTTCGATGTGCAGGGGCTTCCCACAACCGCCGGATCGCACCTTCTCCAAAATAATATCGCGCACAGCGACTCCAGGGTTGTTTCGCTTCTCAGGAAGGCCGGTATGATTCTCACGGGCAAAACAAACACCGTGCAGTTCGCCTTCGGAGGCGTCGGGATCAACCATGACCACGGAACACCTTTGAACCCCTGGTCTACAGAGCCATGCGTAGCCGGAGGTTCCAGCAGCGGGTCCGCGGTGGCGGTGGCAACAGGGATGACGCCCGTGGCCCTCGGAACAGACACGGGAGGCTCTATCCGCATACCTGCGGCCCTCTGCGGCATCACAGGTCTCAAGACAACCCTCGGGAGGATAAGCAGAAACGGAGTTTATCCCCTCAGCTGGACGATGGACACGGTGGGGGTGCTGTGCAGGTTTGTCGAAGACGCAGCACTGATCTACGAGGCCATGAAAGGCTTCGACCCTGCCGACGAAACCACGCACATGCAGCCGCTCGAAGGCAAAGCCACCGGGCTTGAAAGTGGATGCAGGGCCATGCGCATGGTGGTGCCGGAAGACGTGTTCTGGGAAGGCGCGGACCCGGAGGTAACAGGAGCGGTGCTCGAAGCGGTGGAGGTATTCAAGGCGCTCGGAGCCCAGGTAAGAATCTCGCGCTTTCCCGAAGCCCTGGAGGCCATGACGCTCAACCAAAACGGCCTCATAATCGCAGCCGAAGCTTACTGCATTAACAAGAAGTGGATCGATGAGCATTTCGACGAACTGGATCCCGTGGTAGCCTACCGCATGATCAAGGGCAGAGAGATAAAAGCATCGGACTACCTTGCAGACATGCGGGCATGGCAGGAACTGCGACGGCGAACTGATCAAACCCTCGCCGATGCGGAAGTGGTGGTCGCTCCCACCACTTTGGTTCCAGCTCTCCCCATACAGGAGGTGGACTTTGACAACGAGAGTTACTCCAGATGCAACCTGACATATTTGCGAAACACCTCGGTGGGCAATATTCTCGGCCTGTGCGGTTTGAGCGTTCCGTGCGGCTTCACATCAAAAGGCCTGCCCATCGGGATGATGCTTTACGGCCGGCCATTCGGCGAGGAGGCAATCCTGAGGGCTGGAATCGCTTTTCAACAGGCGACCGACTGGCATATGAAGCTTCCTCCGGAGTGCAAATAACGGGAGCTGACTCGAGGATTCCTGCTTTGAAAGGAAAAATCCATGCGCACGATTCGAATTTCACTGGCCCAGATAAACAGCACCGTGGGCGCGGTTGAGAAAAACACACGCAAGATAATCGACGGAATCAAGCATGCCAAAGACCAGGGTGCCGACCTGGTGGCCTTTCCCGAGCTTGCCGTATGCGGTTATCCCCCGGAAGACCTGCTTCTCATGAGCCACTTTATCGAGACCAACCTGCGCTGCCTAGAAGACATCATAAGCCAGACCCATGGCATTACAGCCGTAGTGGGCTTCGTGGACAGGGCCGATGACATATACAATGCTGCTGCGGTTATACACGACGGCCGCCTGGCAGGCGTATACCACAAAATGTTTCTTCCCAACTACGGCGTTTTCGACGAGCACCGCTACTTCCAGGCCGGAAACACCATCCCGGTTATAGACATGGGCTTTACCAGGATAGGCATAAACATATGCGAGGATATATGGTACCCTGGAAAACCCCTCACCACACAGGCCCTGGAAGGCGACTCCGAGCTGATCGTAAACATATCGGCCTCCCCCTACCATGCAGAGAAAGGACTAAGCAGGAACCGCATGCTGGCCACCAGGGCGTCGGACAATTCCACCATAGTTGCCTTCGTTAACATGGTGGGCGGCCAGGATGAATTAATTTTCGACGGGGAAAGCATGATCGTCGACCAAAGCGGGACATTGATCTGTAAAGCGGCGCAACTAGAAGAGGATTTCGTCACCTGCGACCTCGACCTGGATGCCGTGTTCCGGGAACGAATACACGACCCCCGAAGGAGAAAGGAAAAACGCACGCTGTTCGACGAAAAAGAGATGGTTACCCGCATTCCCGTTATCCCGGCCGGCGCGCGCGCAAAGCCCCCGGTTTTTCATGTGTTGGGCAGAAACCTGCCCAGGGAAGAGGAAATTTTTCGCGCACTGGTGCTGGGGCTCCGCGATTATGTTTCCAAAAACGGCTTCAACAAGGTTGTAGTGGGCCTTAGCGGGGGGATCGATTCGGCTCTCGTTGCCGCCATCGCGGTTTCGGCGCTGGGAAAGGACAATGTGACCGGCATATCCATGCCCTCGCCTTACACTTCAAACGAAAGCAAAGACGATGCTCGGCTTCTGGCTGAAAACATCGGGATTAATTTTATCGAGATCCCGATAAAACAAGGAATAGACGCCTACAACAAGATGCTTGCAGGGACATTTCAGGAGCTTGAACCGGACGTGACCGAAGAAAACATCCAGGCACGCATAAGGGGCAACCTGCTCATGGCTGTGTCCAACAAATTTGGATGGCTGGTACTTACTACCGGGAACAAAAGCGAGGCATGCGTGGGATATTGCACCCTTTACGGGGACATGGCCGGAGGATTCTCGCTTATAAAGGACGTTCCTAAAACACTTGTCTATACTCTGGCTTCCCACATCAACCAAACCGCCGGGAAGGAATTAATCCCATCCCGCATCATCACCAAAGAACCTACAGCCGAACTCAGGCCGGGGCAGAAGGACTCCGACTCCCTGCCTCCCTACGAAGTCCTGGACCCGATTCTTCAGGCCTATGTGGAAGAAGACAAAAGTTTCGAAGAGATAATCGACATGGGCTTTGAAAAAGACATTGTCGGCCGCGTACTGAAAATGGTCGATGCCAGCGAATACAAACGGCGCCAGGCTCCGCCTGGGGTAAAAATCACTCCCAGGGCCCTAGGGAAAGACAGGCGGCTTCCAATATCAAGCGGGTTCCGCAGGTGATGAATTGCGGGCTGGCTTTTCTTATTCACTACATCCGGCAGAATCAAAGCCGATTGGAATACGGCAGTGGCGGAACCGTTATAGCTGTTAGATTCTTACTCGGTTGATCTAAGGTTTTGTTTCTCAGAACAATTAAAGGGTTGAGAGTTCACTGAAAATTGTAAGTAGTTGTTAGCCGGGCGGAACGCGGTTCAAACAAAAAGATAAACCATGAAAATGAAAAATGATGAGGTCGTAAAAAGTCAGAATCCGCCCTATTTCGTCACCCCGGCGCAGGCCGGGGTCCAGTG
>CAYXDR010000305.1:0-4481 GCA_964463515.1 uncultured Desulfobacteraceae bacterium
CAAAGAGATAAAGTACAGTGCAGAGGCGCGGGAGAAACTACTTCGCGGTGTGAATTCCCTTGCCGATGCAGTTAAAGTGACTCTCGGCCCGAAAGGGCGCAATGTCATAATTGAGAAATCCTGGGGCTCTCCCAAGATCAGTAAAGACGGCGTTACCGTTGCCAAGGAAATTGAACTGGAAGACAAGTTCGAAAACATGGGTGCCCAGATGGTGAAAGAGGTTGCTTCCAAAACCTCCGACGTAGCCGGGGACGGAACCACGACGGCTACGATTCTCGCCCAGTCGATTTACCGGGAAGGTTCTAAACTGGTGACGGCCGGTGCCAACCCTATGGCTGTAAAACGGGGAATCGATAAGGCGGTGGAAGCGGCCGTTGCCGAGTTGAAAAAATTGAGCAGCCCCACGAAGGAAAAGAAGGAGATCAGCCAGGTCGGCACCGTGTCGGCCAACAACGACGCGACCATAGGCGAGATCATCGCCGAAGCCATGGAAAAGGTGGGCAAGGAAGGGGTCATCACTGTCGAGGAAGCCAAGAGCATGGAGACGACCCTGGAGATCGTCGAAGGGATGCAGTTCGACAGGGGCTACTTGAGCCCATATTTCGTGACCGAACCGGAGAAAATGGTCGCAGAACTAGATGAGCCGTATATTCTTCTGCACGAGAAGAAGATCAGCGCGATGAAGGACCTTGTTCCCATTCTCGAGGAGACTGCAAAAATGGGGCGGCCCCTGCTGATTATTGCCGAAGATGTTGAAGGTGAAGCATTGGCGACACTGGTCGTCAACAAGCTGCGCGGCACTATCAAGTGCGCCGCTGTCAAGGCTCCCGGATTTGGAGACAGACGAAAGGCCATGCTTGAAGACATTGCGATTCTCACCGGTGGAAGAGTCATCAGTGAAGACCTGGGTTTCAAGCTTGAAAACGTGACATTAAATGATTTGGGAACCGCCAAGCGGGTGGCCATAGACAAAGATAACACGACGATCGTGGACGGCGGGGGAAGCCGCCCAGATCTGGAGGGACGCGTAAAGCAGATACGTGCACAGATCGAGGAAACCACCAGCGATTATGACAGGGAAAAACTACAGGAACGCCTTGCAAAACTGATCGGCGGAGTAGCGGTGATAAGCGTGGGTGCGGCTACGGAAGCCGAGATGAAGGAGAGGAAGGACCGTGTCGAGGATGCGCTGAACGCAACCCGTGCCGCGGTAGAGGAAGGAATCGTCCCAGGTGGCGGTGTCGCCCTGGTGAGAGCCTTGAAAGGGCTCGATGATTTGAACCTCGAGGGCGATGAACATCTCGGCGTGAACCTTATCAGACGGGCACTCGAGGAACCGGTGCGGCAGATAGCCGCAAACGCAGGCTATGAAGGATCGATAGTTCTTCAGAGGGTTATTGGAGAGAAAGGCAATGTCGGCTTCAATGCCGAGACAGGAGAATATGAAGACCTGGTGGCAGCCGGTATCATCGATCCGACCAAGGTGGTGCGGTTCGCTCTCCAGAATTCCGCTTCAGTATCAGGTCTTTTGATGACCACCGAGGCCATGGTCGCAGAAAAACCGGAAAAGAAAAAGCCGGCTGCACCTGCAATGTCGCCTGAAGACATGTATTGATAACACATATCGCTTGATTAAAGAAAAAAGAGGGCTCCCCAACCGGGGCGCCCTCCTTTTTTGGCCTTTTTGTGTTTTCAATTCGTGTTCAAGCAAGAGTTTTCTGTATTTCATCCAATAGTCGCCTTCGCTCAAGCGCGGCTCTTTGAGCGGTTTCAAGCTCGGTCTCCTCAAAGTGGATGGTGTCTCCGGGTCGAGCTTGTGCAAGGCCGTCCAGGTCCGCGGAGACAACGGTAGCTATTTTTGCATACCCGCCCACGGTTTGCTCCACCAGAAGGATGATAGGCTGGCCGTCGGCCGGTATCTGCACGGCTCCCGGGAGGCTGGGTTCGGAGATGATAGAGCCTGGCATACCCCCTTTTATTGGGATAGCTTCTCCGGTCAGCCTGTAACCCATGCGGTCAGCTTTGGCCGAAACCTTGAATTCGTTGGTGAAAAAAAGTTTTTTCCCTTCATCGAAAAAATCGTCCTGAGGTCCCGGTAATGCTCTCAATGTCCATTTTCTCGAAAAGGCCGGCTGCATTTTTTCGGAAATGGTTTTTGTCCGGCAGGCGGGAGATCCCGCTTCGCGGAGGAGAATGTCTCCGCGGGCCAGGGGCCGTCCTTGGAATCCGCCTATTTTCCCCCCCACGTATGTAGAGCGGCTGTTCATCACGACCGGCACTTCAAAGCCGCCTGTAACGGCAAGGTAACCGCGAAGCCCCGAAACAGCGGGTTTTATGTTGACAATGTCCCCGGATTTCACAGTGAAGGAGGTCCAGGGCGGAACCGACCTTCCGTTGATGTCAAGTGGCATTCGGGCTCCTGCCAGGGCTGCGCCGGCCTCGGCGAGCGCCTCGAGTCTAAGGCCCGCGAAAGTCATCTCTATAACCGCGGCTTCCTGCCGGTTACCCACTAGCATGTTGGCAGCACAAAGCGAGAACTTGTCTAATGCACCTGAAACAGGGACGCCGTACTGCTGAAAGCCGAAACGGCCGGCGTCTTGAATCGTAGACAGTGGGCCGGTATCCAGAACCTTGAAAATTTCCATCATTGAACCTCTGCAGCCTGTATGCGGTCAAATTCCTCACGGGGGATCGGTACAAATTTTATCCTGTCCCCGGCCTGGTAAAGAAAGGGATGTTTGCGCCAGGGAGCGAACAGCCACAGTGGCGTTCGGCCTATAATGCGCCACCCGCCTGGGCTTTCAACCGAATACATGCCGGTCTGGTTGTTCGCGATGCCAACGGATCCCGCCGGCACGGATGTTCTCGGCGTTTCCAGCCGGGGCGTGACCAATCTGTCATCCAGCCCTCCGAGATATGGAAAGCCGGGAGTGAAACCTATCATGTAAATGCGGTATTCAGGGCGGCTGTGAATTTCAATAACTTCATCCACAGTCAATTTGTTGCAGGATGCCACAAAATCTATATCGGGCCCGAACTCATCGCCGTAACAAACAGGGATCCTTACCGTTTCAGGAGGGGGAAGTTCTATTTTCTCAAGCTGGCTATCGATGCTTTCGATTGCGGAGCGGAGTTTTTCCGGGCCTGTCAGAACCGGATCGTAAGGGATCAGAATCGAGCGGTAGGTAGGGATGACCTCGACGACGCCCTCAGGGAGGTTCCGGGCCAGTGCGAGCGCGACCGCGCGAACTTTTAGATTGATTTCTTCGTTTATCTCATCCCCGTATTCCACCAGAAGACCGGTATCGCCGACGAGGCGGTAAACAGGTTCCAGGAAAATTCCCATGGTCTCTCCATTTTTTAGTCTGCGCCCATAGGCATAACAGTTATTCCGGCGTCCTCCAGCCTTTGGCGTATGGACCGAACCAAGTCCACGGCGGCTGGATTGTCTCCGTGCACGCAAAGGGTCTGCGCCTCGAGCTCAATTTCGGTGCCGTCTACGGCCCTGACTTTGCCTTCGGCCATCGCTATTGCTCTTTCCGCCACGATTTCCGGATCCTTGATCACCGCGCCGGGCTCACGGCGGGACACCAGAGATCCTTCCGGTGTGTATGCCCTGTCCGGAAAGGCCTCGTAAACGACCTTCAGCCCAAGCTCTTCGCCTATTCTTCGGACCATTTCCCCTTTGGCCCCGGCAAAGGCTACATAGCGGAGCTCGGGATCGACCGCCACTACAGCCTTGGCTATGGCTGTTGCAGTTTTGCGGTCTTCCACCGCAGTATTATAGAGGCTTCCATGCGGTTTTACGTGAAACAGCCGGGTGCCGTTGGCATCACAGAACCCCTTGAGCGCTCCGATTTGATAAATCACGTAATTGCGCAGCTCGGCCTCAGTGCAGTCAATGAACCTGCGTCCGAACCCGAGCATGTCCGGGTAACTGGGGTGGGCGCCGATGCCTACGCCGTTTTCCAAGGCAATTCGAATGGTTTTATCCATTACCATAGGATCTCCGGCATGCCACCCACAAGCTATGTTGGCAGAGGTAATAAACTTTATGACTTCTTCGTCCAGTCCCAGTTTATAATTGGAGAAACTCTCCCCCATGTCACAATTTAAATCTATGCGCATTTCCTCCTCCCATTTGAAACCGCTGTTCAGCGGTTTGAGTCAGTTGTCTTTCAACAAAGTAAAAAGTAGACCACCGGCAGAGGTTATGTCAATACGAATACAGGCTTGAACCCGGAGGCCGGGGACAATTTAAGCGTATGGCAGAATTTCAACAGCCCTTGGCTTGGTTTTACGGTCCCGGCTGTTTCCAATTTCTGTCAAGCTTGATGGCCTCGTAAAAAGTCAAAATAGCGATGTCCCTCGGGGTCGGGGTCGCTATCGGGATGGGTATCGGACGTTGATCGGCAGCCTTTTCGACCCCGATACCGATTCCGACCCCGACGCCGATAAGCCGGGGATAATACTTTTTACGA
>CAYXDR010000306.1:0-4450 GCA_964463515.1 uncultured Desulfobacteraceae bacterium
CTTCTTCCTGTTCCGCCACAGATTGCACTTGCGACAATTTTCGGCATCTAATCGCAATGAATCAAGACTCCCCGCGGGGCCGGCTTCAAGCAGCCTGCGCGCGCGCACCCCCAATGGAGGAGGTTCAAGGCCTGCAACGGCCCCCGCCTCAAGAGCTCTTTTCACATGTTCCAGCAATGAACCGGACCCATCGTTTGAGCGGGGGTAGTTCTTCGCCCCTCGGGCTATAGCCATTTTCACTCCTCCGGCCCGGGGATCGATCCCCCCATGTCTTCGAACAACGACCTTGCCCTGTCAAGCACCAGGCCGGCAACAGATTCCTTGCTCAACAGGGGGACATCCTCAACACTATGATCACGGTACAGAATCTTAACCCTGTTTGTATCCGCATCGAAACCCGCATCGGGCGCTGTAACATCGTTCGCGACGATCATGTCCAGGTTTTTCTTCTCCAATTTCTCCCTTGCATGAACAAAAAGATCCTCCGTTTCAGCGGCGAAACCAACGAGCACCCGAGGCTTGAAACTTTTTTGCGCGCCCAGTTCGGAAAGAATGTCCGGATTTGGTTCAAGCTCCATATGGAGTGATGCCTCTGTTTTTTTTATCTTTGAGGCGGCCTTTGACTTAGGCCGGAAATCGGAGACTGCGGCGGCCTTTATCACAATATCACAATCCGCGCTTCGGCCTAGGACCTCGGTGCGCATCTCTTCGGCTGTCCTGACCGGTACATATTCGATGCCATACGGTCTTTCAATGTAAGTCGGCCCACTTACCAGAATGACACGGGCACCCCTCCTCCTCGCCGACGACGCCAGGGCGAAGCCCATCTTTCCGCTCGACCTGTTACTGATGAAACGAACCGCGTCGATCGGCTCCACCGTGGGCCCGGCTGTAACCATTATTTTCAGACCGGACAAGTCCTTTTCAGCCAGGACATCGGAAATTTTAGAAAAAATATCCAGCGGCTCCGGCAGGCGTCCAGGGCCTTCGGTACCACATGCAAGTCCCCCCTGGCCGGGGGCAATCACCTCGATGCCGCGGGATCGGAGTAAATCCAGATTGACCTGAACCGCCTTATTGGCATACATAACGGAATTCATAGACGGGCAAACCAGCACTTTAGCCGTCGCGGCGAGCACCATGGTGGTAATAAAATCATCTGCTATTCCGCTGGCAGCCTTGCCGATAAAATTCGCAGTAGCCGGCGCGACAACGATGACCTGCGACTGCTGAGCCAGGGATATATGATCTATTTCCCCTCCATGTCCTTCCCACATATCTACGATAACCCGCCCGCCGCTCAAGGCCTCAAAAGTAAGAGGCGCCACGAACCGGGCCGCATTATGCGTCATGACCACCCTGGTATTCAATCCTCCCCGGACCAACAGCCTTACCAATTCCGCCGCTTTATAGGCGGCTATGCCGCCGGTCACGCCCACCACCACAAGTTTGCCCATGGTAATTCTCCATCAACAGGCAGAAGATTCGTGGAGCCGCCCTTGAAAGTGAATCTACATCATTTCAGTGTAGGGCGGTAAATTCCTCCTGTCCGATCCAGTTTGTCCCCCAGGCTGGTTCCACAGCGCGCACACCGGTATTCATATTTGTCTCCATCCGGGAGTACAAGGAGCAGGGACTGCCTTACGGGCATCGCCTGCTTGCAGCGGGGACAATAAAGCTCTGTAGCGTTGAATTCCCCGTAGCTCCCCTCCTGCTGCCCGCGGTTCGGGTCGGCGGTATAATCGAAATTGTTGATCTGCATATCCAAAAACCTTTGTTTCTTAAGTGGATGATGTGATAAAGTCCTTTTATCAGAACTTCTTAATGATACTCACTTGGCCGGGGAAACGCAACCTTATCCCTGAACCGGATAAGGACCTCATTTATGGGGAACATGGAGAAAGGAATGAAAATACTTAACATTGATCACATCGGCATTGCGGTCGCAAATCTCGGACCGGCTGAAAAGTTTTATACCGAGGTTCTCGGACTTCCGGTACAGGAACATGAAGTGGTTGAAAAACAGAAAGTGAAAGTCGCATTTCTACCTGTGGCCGGCAGCGAAGTCGAACTCCTGGAAAGCACGGATCCCGGGGGGCCGATCTCCAGGTACATCGATGCAAAAGGAGAAGGAATGCAGCATCTTGCTTTCAGGGTCGAAAACCTGGAAGAAGCGCTGGATGAACTTAAAAGGAAAGGTGTAAGGCTCATAGACCAGCAACCAAGGCAAGGGGCGGGAGGGGCACGCATAGCCTTCATCCATCCGTCGGAAACCTGCGGGGTTTTGATCGAACTGTGTGAAAGAGCGTAAACCCAGGCAGCCAGACCGTCACAGCCGATAGGTGATCAAACCGTGACTCGTGTCGTAAGGCGAAACGCTTACCTGGACGCGATCTCCAGCCATCACCTTGATGCGGTATTTTTTCATGCGGCCAGACAGCACCGCGCGAACCACCATGTTGTTGTTGCATTCGATCTCCAGGGTCCCGCCTCCCAGCACCCTGGTGACCGTACCTTCGATCTGGATTAAATCGTCGCGGCTCACGAAGCTCCTTTCCCGGATCAAAACCCGATGCCCGATTGCATAAAAAAGTGCACCGGTAAACAATGCATGCATTTTCACTGTAAAATCGATAAAACACCAAACTGAACCATCTTTTGATGGAAACTTTTTTTGTAACATATCATGTTCAATGGCGATGTCAATCGTAAGTCTCGTATTCACATCGAGATCCGCCTGCCCTTCGGCAGACGGTTAAGATCCCGGCCATGCTGATTTCCGGCACTACAGGAATAGTATTGCTCGGCGGCAGGAGCAGCAGATTCGGATCCAACAAATCCTTCGCCCTGGTCGACGGAGTCCCTTTGATAGAAAGAGTGACAGGGGTCATGGGATCCCTATTTCAGAAGGTGGTGCTCATCACCAATTCGCCCTGGCTTTACAGTCATCTTAATCTCCCTATGATCGAGGACCAGATAAAGGACCTGGGCCCCATCGGAGGACTCTACACAGCCCTTGTCAATATAAAAACCCGTTTCGCTTTTGTAACAGCCTGCGACATGCCTTATCTGAACGGGAAACTCATTCGACGCCTGGTTGAAATGGCCGACGATTTTGATGTAACCGTCCCGGCCCCGGGTTCATCTGTCGAACCTCTTCACGCAGTGTATTCAAAAAGATGCGTGCCGGCCCTGAAAAGCTGCATAGACGCAGGCGAACGCAGGATCATCCGATTCTATCCGAAAGCTAACGTGCAATTAGTGCTTGAAGAGGAACTTCGAAAATTCGATCCGGACCTGAAGAGCCTTTATAACATCAATCGCCCACAAGATCTAAGGGAGACATAGAAATGTTTGAACTGGTAACTGCCGTCGGATTCGCTATAGTCGTATCCGCCTGTTGCTCACTTTTCGAAGCGGTGCTTTATTCCGTCCCTCTGGGACACATCGAAAGTCTATACAGGGAAGGGAAAAGATCCGGCAGGATCTTCAAAAAAATGAGGGGGGATGTGGAAAAGCCCATTGCCGCGATTCTTTCCCTGAACACGATCGCCAACACCGCAGGCGCCGCGGTTGCCGGAAGCGCGGCGGCAGCTGTATTCGGAAATCACCGGATAGCTTTGTTTTCAGCTTTTTTCACGCTGGCCATACTGCTGTTTTCCGAAATCATTCCTAAAACCGCAGGGGTTGTTTACGGTAAAAGACTTATACCGCCGGTCGCCTACGGCCTTAATGTTTTGGTCTGGATCATGACACCCGCTATCTGGCTGAGCGGCCTGGTCACAAGGATTATCGCCCGCGAAAAACCCGAGGACCACGTCTCCCACGAAGAACTGCGGGTCATGGTGAATCTCAGCAGGAGATGCGGCGGCATAACAACACAACAGGAAACCGCTATTGAAAACGTCCTCTCACTTCAAAATAAAACCGCCAAAGAAGTGATGACTCCCCGCACGGTGATCTTTTCACTGCCTGCGGATTACACCCTCGAACAGGCCAGAAAGGCCTCAGAAAAATGGGAGCACAGCAGATTCCCAGTTTACGGGCGCGACCAGGAGGATATACTCGGAATCATTCTGACAAAAGAGCTTTTTATGGCCTTATGCGCCGGCAAGTCAGACATGAAGCTGTCGGAGCTTTTGAGGCCGGTCCATTTCGTGGCCGAAACAGCGCACTTGAATCGTGTTCTCATGGACTTTCTGGAGCGAAAGGAGCATCTGTTCGTCGTTATAGATGAATACGGAGGGCTGTCCGGACTCATAACCCTTGAGGATATCCTGGAAGAAATACTCGGCAGGGAAATCGTAGATGAATCGGACCAGGTGGCGGACAAACAGGCGCTTGCAAGGGCGTGGAGGAAAAAATTGGCAAAAAAGCTCCAACCCTAGAATCAAGGATGATGGCCTCGTAAAAAGTCAAAATAACGATGTCCCTCGGGGTCGGGGTCGCT
>CAYXDR010000307.1:0-4417 GCA_964463515.1 uncultured Desulfobacteraceae bacterium
GATCAGCCCGATGTCGAATCCGCCAAAGTTAGAGCGAAGCGCGCAGTCGAGGCCTTTCGCAAAGACGGTCGGCTGCCGGCTCGCAAAACCATTATAGAGGAAGACGGCATCGAGGTGGTCTCCGATTTTACGCCTCTCTCTGTTACGACCGCTATAAGGGAGTTTATTGAAGCGGCCCTGCCCAAAGAAGGAGGATCTCCAGGCGGGCCGTATGTGGCCATCCAGGCCTATCTGGCACCTTCCCGTGTTGTGGACCGGGCGCTAGACAGGCTCAGGAATGCGGTGCACAAGCGTTTCCGCATTCCTGTTACCGTCGGATACGGACCTCGTTTTCTTCATTCCACCGGCCAGCTTCACAAAGGCGGGCCACGTGGCGGGTTGTTCATTCAGCTTACAACCGAACCTGAAGTTGACATTCCTATCCCTGACAGGGCTGGGGAGACCGGTTCCTCGGTATCTTTCGGCGTGTTGATCCGTGCCCAGGCTTTGGGCGACAGGCAGGCTATGATTGATTCCGGCAGAGATGTTCTCACGATTCATCTAGCCGGCGATGGGGCCGCTAAGATCGAGCGGCTCTCAGGCAACCTTTAGGAAACAGGTGCCGGATCTCATGGAACCAGTTGGCGGTGAGAGGTCTCTAAAAGCGGCTGTTCGGACGTCGGATTTGAAAATACCCTACGATTCATGCCTGCTGGAGAAACGCCTTGATTCCTGTGCTCTTGTAATAATCGGTGCGTCGGGGGATCTTACTTCAAGGAAGCTGGTGCCCTCCCTTTATAACCTGTACCTAAAGAAGGCGCTTCCCCATAACTTTATCATTGTCGGCTGCAGTCGCACGAAAATGAACAGCGATGAATTCAGGTCCAGGATGAAAGAAGCAGCCGGGCCTGTCGAGGCTCAGGACAAAGCGGAGCTGGAGGCTTTTTCCAAGAGGCTGTTTTATTTTCCCGTACAGTATGAAGAACCCGGTTCTTTCAAGGGTTTTTTCAGGCGGCTTGCCGAACTGGAAAAGGCCAACGACACGGGGAAAAACCGGCTCCTTTATCTTGCGATTCCTCCGGATCTTTATCCCGCCACGGTTCAAAGTATAGGCGATGCAGGGTTTTACGGAGAGAATACAGCCGGCCCGGGGTGGGTGCGGGTCGTGGTTGAAAAACCCTTTGGCCGGGACCTCCAGAGTGCAGTGAATTTGGACCGGACTCTTCACAAATATTTCGCCGAGCACCAGATTTTTCGTATCGACCATTACCTGGCGAAGGAAACAGTTCAAAATATATTGATGTTTCGCTTTGCCAATTCAATATTCGAGCCTGTATGGAACCGGCGTTATATCGATAAGGTTTCCATAGTCGCGGCTGAAAGCCTTGGCGTGGAACATCGCGCCGGTTACTACGAACAGGCCGGTGTGCTGCGCGACATGTTTCAGAACCATATGATGCAGCTTTTGGCCCTGACGGCGATGGATCCGCCTTCGGCCTTCGAAGCGGAGAGGGTCAGAGACGAAAAATCCCGGGTTTATAGGACTCTGCGGCCGTTTCCGACTGACCGGCTATGGGACTACCTGACCCTGGCCCAATACAGGGCCGGTACCATAGCCGGCAAGGCGGTGGCCGGATACCGCGAGGAACCCGGGGTGGATCCTCGATCCCTCACCCCCACCTTTGCGTCTATGAAAGTGTTCCTGGACAACTGGAGGTGGCAGGGAGTTCCATTCAGCTTGGTTTCCGGAAAGAGGATGGCCAGTAAAACAACCGAAATCAGTATTTACTTCAAGGAAGTTCCCCATGCTCTTTTCCGGAAGGGTCTTTCCGGAGATATAACAGCAAACAGGTTGACTCTGGGTATCTATCCGGAGGAAAAGATCTCCTTGACCTTTCAGACCAAAAATCCCGGGGCCGTTGTGTGTCTGCGGTCGGTGGATATGGAGTTCAGCTATCATCAAAAATATTCGGGGCCGACCCTCGAAGCTTACGAAAAAGTTCTTCTCGACTGCATGATCGGTGATCAGACTTTGTTCTGGCGCCAAGACGCGGTTGAGCTGTGCTGGGGATTTTTGACGCCTGTGCTCGAGGAGTGCGAATTTTGCCCGGACCGGGGACGGAGGCTCCGCTATTATGAAGCCGGGGCCTGGGGGGTTCAGGAAAATGATCCGAAATCCACCATTTAATTATTCTATGAAAAGGAGTAATCAAAGGAGTTTCTTTGAAATATAAATTAATTTATGTTTAAAATGAACATTGTAAGGAAAGAAAATGAAAAGGAAATGGCCAGGGCCGCAGAAGATCTTTATGCGGCTGATTGTTTGAGAATTACCGGGGAAGGACGGGATTTTAGCGTGGCACTTTCGGGTGGGTCAACGCCTCTGGGGTTTTTCGATCTACTGGCGGCGGATTACAGGATTCCGGCGTCGGCCTGGAGGAAAACTCACGTTTTCTGGGTCGATGAACGCTGTGTCCCCGAATGGGATCCTGCCAGCAATTACGGTAACGCGAAACGGGTTTTGCTCGACCATGTACCTCTTGATCCGGATAACATTCATCGGATGCCGTCGCAGTTGCCGCCGGAGCAGGGCGCGTTTGTCTATCAAAAGGAGCTTTTGACATTTTTTGCTTCTGAACCGAACGGAATTCCATGCTTTGACCTGGTGGTGCTGGGGATAGGAGCGGATGGGCATGTGGCTTCTATTTTTCCCGAATCAGAACAGCAGGAGAAAGAGGGATTCCTGGTGGTTCCGGCCAGAGGAGGGATACCGGATGTGTGGCGTCTAACTGTGACCCTGCCGGTCCTGAACGCAGCCGAACATGTTATGATCCTGGCCTCAGGACGCGAAAAGTCAAAGGTCGTTCGGGCATTGATGGGTGAATCCGGCTGGAGGCCGCCGGCCACGAAAGTCCGTCCGAGCAAGGGTGTTCTTTCTTTGGTCATGGACCGGTTCGCCGCAGGAGAACTCGGATGCAGGGACTTTGAAAAACTCTGATTTCAGAGGAGGAATGCAGTGGCAAATGAATTCCAAGAGGCTGTTCTTGCTGGGGATATCGGGGGCACGAAAACCACACTGGGTATTTTTTCACAAGGCTCCCGCAGGCCAGTTTCCCGCTTGATACGAACGTTCGAAAGCTCCTCTTCTGGTGGCCTGGAAGGACTTCTGAAAAAATTTCTGGATTTCTATCAGGGCCCGGTGCGGGCTGCCTGTTTCGGTATTGCCGGTCCGGTGGTAAACGGCCGGTGCTTGACCACTAACCTGCCGTGGAGGGTTTCCGAATCGAGGATATCCAAGTTATTCGGCTGGCCCAGGGTAAAGTTGGTGAACGATCTTGCGGCCACCGCAAACGCCGTCCCTTTTCTGTCATCCCGGGAGCTGCACTCTCTAAACAGCGCCAGGTCTGCACCCGAGACGCCGATTGCTGTCGTGGCCCCCGGAACCGGCCTGGGCATGGCCTTCCTGATCCCCTGCGGAAAAGAAATGTTCGCGGTTTCCTCCGAGGGGGGGCATATGGATTTTTCACTGCTCATGGAAGAACATTGCTCCCTATGGCGTGAATTGAAGGATCGGTTCGGGCATGTGAGCATAGAACGGGTCGCTTCCGGGCCGGGCTTGGTGGAACTTTACCTATGGCTTAGAAAACAAAGCGGGCTTACCGAGCCCGAATGGCTCCGCGCGGCACTGTCCGCAGGCGATCCGGCAGAGGTTGTTTCAACGGCCGGAATGGAGCGGCGCGACGAGATATGCACGGAGGCGATGAAGCAGTTCGTGAGGATACTGGGTGCCGTATGCGGAAATGCGGCTCTGCTGCTTGTTGCCAGGGGAGGGGTGTACCTGGGCGGCGGCATTCCACCCAGGATACTGTCTTTTCTTGAGGAAGGCGGATTTATGGAAGCTTTCCTTGATAAGGGCCGATTTTCAGATCTCCTGAAGCGGATTCCCGTCCGGGTGATTTTGAATTCCAGAGCTGCCCTTCTTGGCGCCGCCAATGTCGCATTGGACATGCGCTGAAATAGATGATACGTAGACAATGAAATAAGAGGGGAAGGTTTTATGAAAGACGAATGGGATATCAAAGAATGTTTCGGAAGACAGGCCGAAGACATGCTCAGAGGAGAGACCCCGTACAGGTGCCTCGAATGCAGGGTGTTCGATAGATGCCATAAAATAACCGTTGCCGCATGCCTCCAGTCGATTTCCACAGACATCGGGCTCCTGATAGAAAACGGCCTTGCAACCAACAGCCTTATGGGCTTCGACGAACTGAATGAACTTGCGGACGTCGACGCCAAGAAGAAGCATTGATGCGTTAAAAGAAGGCTAGCCAGGGGTACTTGAAATCCCGGCAAACGATCCAATTTTTATCTTTGTAGTTTCTCTTTTTGTTTGAACCGCGGCGCAAAGGGCGCCCTGTTAAATTCGCTTCGCTGACCC
>CAYXDR010000308.1:0-4403 GCA_964463515.1 uncultured Desulfobacteraceae bacterium
GTACATTTCTCGATTAAACTTTTGAAAAGGTTGATTCTCTGCTTCACCGGGAGCATCCGCATCGCTGAAAATCTTCTTCGGACCAAGATATGAACACGAAAACCCTGAATGAACCGGCGCAGCCAAGACAGCATCCACCCGGCCGGGCACTACCGCCTATTTCACTTAAATGCCCTGGACTCACGGGGAAAAGCCGCAGGTTGCAAGGACTGGCTGCGAAAATTTCCAGGCAGACCTGCGCGCTCGATTTTAAACACGAGACCCCTGTTCTGTGGTGTGTCCTGGCTGGAGGAACAGGAACCGGAAAATCCACGATCTTTAATGCCATGTGCGGTCAAACATTGAGCGCAACCGGCGTTGAAAGGCCTATGACCGCCGGTGCCCTTGCCTACATTCATGAATCTTTTCACATTGTACCGGCTGGGGACTGTCTTCTGCCGCCCGTTGAAAAGATAACCTGCAGCCAGGACTCCTGCATCCCTACCGCAGGCACCCCGGAGCGTTTGAAATTGTTGGTGCACCAACGGCCCGATCTCAAACATATTGTTCTTACCGACACTCCTGATATCGACAGCATAAATAATGCCGACAGGAGCATAACCAGAGACATCGCATTACTCGCGGATTTCGTTGTTTACGTCACAAGCCAGGAAAAATATGCAGACAAAACACCGGTGGAATTCCTGGGTGATCTTGTCTCCAGGTCAATACCCTGTATTTTTGTGCTCAACAAAGCGGCACCGGAAACTTCCCTAGAAGAAATCAAAGAAGCGCTCAATCTTCAAGGAATCCATCTCCCCGCCGGTCGGATCTCGATAATTCCTTACGGTCTTTTACTGGGCGGAACGGTCCAGTATCATCTGGAAAGGACTGTCACAGCCGTTTTTGAAGAATGCTCGCCGGACAATGCCGAAAGGCACAGGATGCGGTCCATAAAACGGCTCCGAAGCTTTATTAGCCAAAATTCCAGCGAAGCGATTGAAATCATTCAAGAAGAAATGAATGAATCAAAAATATGGCTGGAAAGATTGAATGCGCTTCATTCCCGTACCTGTAAAGAATTCCTGCGCACCGAGGAGGCCCGGCTCACGGGTGCGCGTACCAGGCATCTTCGTGCACAGGTAAGAAAGGTTTTCTCGCGCTATGATGTGTTGGCCGGGCCCAGACGTTTTCTCCAGTCTGCCCTGTCATTTCCTCTACGCCTTTTCGGGTTGGGTTATAGAGTTTCCAGCCGGGCAAGAAAGGAAGACCTGGCTTCCATGCGGGGCAGGCTGGACCTGGCCCCTCTCTTCGGAGCGCTCGAGAGTTTCAACTGCAGTGTACTCGATTCCCTTTCCCCCGGAGACGCTTCCGCCCCACTCTACTCCCTGTTACGCGGGACACCTGTGCTCGATGAATCAGAGGTCCGTGAAAAAGTCGCAGATGCGCAAAGAGACATCGAAAAATGGCTTGCCTCAACCTTCCAGGAACTGGAACGAAAACTCCCCCGAAGTAAAAAGTGGGGCCTATACACCACGGCCGTCATGTGGGGAGTCCTGGTTGTTTCCCTAGAAGCGGCCCTGGGAGGCGGCTTTACGGTCATCGACGCGGCGGTCGGCTCTGCACTGGCCCCCCTTGCCACCAAGGGGGCCGTGGAACTTTTCGCATTGAGGGAAATCCAGAGAATAGCCCAGGAACTGTCGCGGCGCTTGAGAGACGGGCTTCTTTCGGTACTTGATGAACAAAAGAAGAGGTATGAGAATACCCTGCTTTCGTTAACCCCGAACACCGAGACAATCCAGCGGTTGGAGCGGCTCGCACAGGCCGAATCCCGGCATTAAGGCGGAGCGTGGAAGCAGAGGCAAAGCAGGAGGAATCAATTGTCGGATCTTGTTTCTTCAGTACGCGGGAAGCTCGAAAGGACCCTGAACTACCTGGACCGCGGCAACCTGTATGCAACGACCGCCGAAAGGCAGGCGGCTCTTCGCGCCCGTGCAGCTGAACTTCTCTCCCAACTCACTGGCATGGAGCATATGCATCTTACGGTAGGGCTGCTGGGCGGCACCGGCGTCGGGAAATCTTCGGTAATAAATGCCCTTGCCGGCGCAGAGATCTCGACTGCAAGTCATCGCAGGCCTTATACCGACCGCATCATAGTCTACCGCCACGAAGCTGCTCCTGGGCCTGGGCTCTCCGGCGGGGATCTTCCCTTCAGCGAAGTCCTTCACACCCTTGGTTCCATCAGGCACATCCTGTTGTGTGATCTGCCCGACTTCGACAGTATAGAAGAACGCCACCGAGCAACCGTCTCCGCTTTCCTGCCTGGGCTCGATATTGCAGCCTGGATTACCACTCCCGAAAAATATGCTGACGAGCGCTTTTACCGCTCGATCGAAAAGACACCTCGTTCTCCCGACAATTTCCTTTTTGTTCTGAATAAGGTAGACCTTCTCTTCAAAAACACAGAATCCAGGGAAGGCTTCGAGCGTTTAGCCAAAATAACGGCGGGTATCGTGAAAAACCTTTCGGATATAGGTATCAACGGCCCTTTAATATATAGCATTTCAGCCTCCGAGGCGCTGAACGAAGAACTTTCCGGGTGGAACCAGTTCACCGCTTTTCGCAATTTCCTCTTCAAGCATCGAAACGCCAAGACGGTTACCGCCATAAAAACCTCAAACATAGAAGCTGCGGTTTCTACCTTGCTAAATGCCCTTAAGGAAGAAAGGCGGGTAGCAGAAGCACTGCTCCGGGCGATCCGGAAAATCACTGACAAACCAAAACCCTTTTCCACCCCGGCCTGCACACCGCCGGCCCGGCTTGTGCCTTCGGTTTTCAGCAGTGAGCTTCACCGGCGTATCAGCTCAGCTGGTTCCGACGATGATGCGCTCACCGGGCCAGGCTATCTTATTTGGCTCGCCGCGGGATACCTCAAAAGGCCGGTCCTGGGCAAAAACGATTTTACCGCACAAACCTGCCCGGAAGAGACCATATCCGCATTCCGCAGATGCCTGGATTGGATTTTCGACAGACTCCAACGCCAAATGATCAGGGAAAACATCCCGGCCGATCTGAGAGAACAGGTCGTCGGTATCTTGGACAGAGACAAACGCGTGAATCTTTTCAAAAGCCGAATCGAAGAATTCACAACAGTTGAGGTTGAAGCAGCAAGAGATTCCGGCTACCGGCTGTTTCGCTTGCGGCAGCGGTTATGCTACGGCTCGGCTGCGATTCTGCTCTTCATTGTTCTTGGAGGGCAAACCGCCTGGCTCGAACTGCTTCATGAGCCGAAACTGCTCTCGCTTTTGGAACTGCTTCTTGCATTCGTAACTACCCTTTTTAGCGTGAAAGGGCTCGCCGCTCTCGCAAGTTACGCACTGATCAGCATCTTTTTCGGGTTCAGATTTTTCCGGCACCACCAGAAATCTTTGAACCGCCGAGCAAAAGAAACCGAAAAAGCTCTTGAATCCGCACTCCTTACCATCTGGAACTCGGAGCTGGAGGAAATTGCCAAAGACCTCGAAGAAAAAGCGCATGGCGTGCTTCTCCAGGCAACTGCCTTTTCTGCCGAAAATCCACCGGAACAGGCCCAATAATCCAGAAGAAATGCTACGCAGGGATGGAGAATCAACCTGAGTCCACCGTCCAATTTCTCCAGTAAAAACACGAAATAGGGATCGCGGGCTTTCCACGGCCGCCGGGAATGGGTCAGATGCAAGGCGCCTGGAAGCGGGCAAAGAAAACACGGCAGACGGCGTTTTGATGGTGAATAAGGGATCAAAGCCCTTGAGCTTTATATTTCCGGGTCAGAGTCTCATAGCCCTTGTAAGCTTCTTGTATCCACCATAACTGCTTTTCGGTTGGAGATCCCACTATCCTCCCTGGAACTCCGTATACAACCGATCTGCCCGGAATCTCGACGCCCTCGCCGATCAAACAACCTGCCCCTAGTATGCAAAAATCACCGATTTCCGCATCATGGAGCAGTGTGGCGTTCATCCCCACCAGGACACTATTGCCTATCTTTCTGCAATTGACCACGGCCCCGTGGCCAATTACCACCCTGTCTCCGATCGATACATTCCCGGCAAAAGTATAAGGTGAGCCGGAATGAATCACACAGTTGTCTTCGACCGAAACCTGGCGCCCGATTTTGATGGACCCGAAATCCCCCCTGATGACCGCGCCGGGCCATATGTTCGAATTTTCACCTACCTCCACGTCCCCTACGATATACGCAGCCTCGCTTACAAACGCGCTGTCGGCGATTCGGGGCGTTTTTCCATCAAAATCCCTTATCATTTCGCCTCCTATTCCGGCCCCCGACGCCGATAAGGCGCAGATGGCACTTTCTGGTGGCCGTCAGACTTGATGGCATCGTAAAAAGTCAAAATAACGATGTCCCTCGGGGTCGGGGTCGCTAT
>CAYXDR010000309.1:0-4401 GCA_964463515.1 uncultured Desulfobacteraceae bacterium
AACAGCCTCGGCGACGGTGTTGAACACCGCAATGCCGGCGGCATTCTGTCCGCCTTTGCCTGGGGTTACACCAGCGCGTACCACCGTGCCGTATTCGACCATGCGGGCTGTGTGAAACATACCCTCTTTGCCGGTCATACCCTGCACGACGACCTTTGTGTCTTCGCCTGCAAGAATACTCATTTTGTATATCTCCCTTCAGCCTGATTTTCTCCAACCACCTCTTTAATTAATGCCGCGGCTTGCGCCAAGTCTGCGGCGACCTGAAAACTGAGCCCGCTTTCCTCTAGAATCGCAGCACCTTCCTCCGCATTGGTCCCTTTGAGCCTGACAATCATTGGAACATTCACTGCTACTTTGGAAGCAGCTGAGCAAACTCCCCTTGCGAGTACGTCACAGCGAAGAATGCCGCCGAAGATATTAATCAGCACCGCATTGACACGTTCATCGGAAAGAATGATTTCCATGCCTTTTCCGATTTTTTCTTCCCCCGCACCTCCTCCGACATCCAAAAAATTGGCCGGCCTGGCGCCTGCAGCTTGAATTACATCCATGGTTGCCATGGCGAGCCCGGCTCCGTTCACCATGCAGCCAACCGAACCGTCGAGTCTGATGTAGCTCAAGTCGAATTCACCGGCCTTTTTTTCCAGAGGATCCATTTCGCTGTAATCATAAATGGAGGCAAGCTCTTTTTGTCGAAAAAGGGCATTGTTATCGATGTCCACTTTGGCGTCCGCAGCCACTAAGCGGCCTGAAACGGTTAATACCATGGGGTTGATCTCGACGAGAGAGCAATCGCAGGCGATAAAAAGATCATAAAGCTTTCCAATCGTTTCCCCCAACTGCCTGATGACCCCGGCCTCCGGAACGGGTTTAATCCTGTAGGCTATATTCCTGGTTTGATACGGCATCCACCCTACAGCAGGATTGACGTGCTCCCTCAGGATGGATTCCGGAGCGGAAACCGCCAGAGCCTCAATATCCATACCTCCATGCGGACTGAAAATAACGATCGGTTTTCCGGCCGCACGATCCACTGTTATACTGAGATAAAATTCCCTGTCTATATCAAGACCCTCTTCGATAAGCACCTTTCTTACAAGCGCGCCTTCAGGGCCGGTCTGATGCGTGATCAGGCCGGAGCCGAGCAGTTCATTTACAGCTGAGGAAGCCTCGTCTTCTGATTTTACAATCTTCACGCCGCCGGCCTTTCCTCTTCCCCCGGCATGAATCTGGGCCTTGACAACCCAGGGGGGACGATAATCCACGGATCGGATTGTTTCCGCGGCACTATCTTCGCCGGTTATAAGGACACCGGCCGGGACCGGGATGCCCCACTTTTGGAAAAGTTCTTTTGCCTGATATTCATGAAGTTTCATTTTGTCCCGCCTCCATCCGGACCTTTTGGTGTTTACGCAGCCCCGGTTTGTTCCGGGGAAACAAAAATATTTCTCCGGAAATATTTAAGTTCGGCTATCGATTCCTTTATGTCGTCGACGGCCAGGTGAGCCTTATTTTTGGGGTAGGGCGGAAGGCCCGGATACCATCGCTGCGCCAGCTCTTTCAATGAACTGACATCAATTATGCGGTAGTGGAAGAACGATTCCAGCTCAGGCATGTACTTTGCCAGGAATCGTCTATCCTGCCATATGGAATTTCCGCAAAGCGGGCATTTTCCACTCGCACAATATCTGGAAAGGAAAGCAATGGTTTCAAGTTCCGCTGCTCTGGTATCAGTGGTCGATTCAGCGACCCTGTCAAGAAGCCCTGAAGCGGAATGATGGCTTCTGCTCCACTCGTCCATGCCGGATAGAACTTGTTGCGGATGATTTATTGCGATGCTGGGTCCTTCAGCTATGATTTCAAGATCTGCGTTGGTGATGATCGAAACCATTTCAATAATAACATGGCTTTGAGGATCGAGCCCGGTCATTTCCAGGTCCATCCAGATTAAATTTTCTTCCAAAATTTACCCCCTTAAAAACCGGTTCGCGTTTTGTTGCTCAGCACAAGACCGAAAATGTTTGTTATAATTTCGTACTAGATAGCATGGAGTCAAGACCGGGAGTCAATAAAAAATTCTCTCGGCCTTGATTTTTTTCGCAGCTGCCTGTAAAAATTTTAAAATATTACGCAATTGATCTGAGGTTTTATCTCCGGAAATGTTTGATCGGTCAATAATCCGGCCAAAATTTCAAATATCTTTGACTAACAGTATGTTTGAGCGGTTTATTGCTCGGTTTAAAGGTGAATACAAACAAGAAGGGTTCTTTTTCCGAGGCCTTTCCAAATTTTTGTCTTGCATTTCGTCCTGTTATCGTCTAAAAGTACTAGGATTTTTAGCGGGCGCTGCAGAAGTCGGCTCAGGTGGGAAAGAAAACATGGAGAGTCGCGAACGCGGTGGTCGATGTATATGAACTTCCGCTGTCGAAGTTGGCTGGTGATCATCCGGAAATACCGGGTGGAAACCAGCTGGCTGATTTGATCTGTTAGGCATCCGAGAGGGCGGGGATGGCCGCTTAAGGTGCCTTTTTTATTTTATGGGTGCTCAGATGGCTTTGATTACGGTTTCTTTAAAGGACGGCATGTCAAGCGGAATTGAATCTCCGCTTACTGCACTGGAAGCTTTGAAGCTTTTGAATGCGAAGAGGCTTTCGAAAATCGCTGCTGCGCGTATCAACGGTTCTGTCAAAGATCTTTCTGCGGTCATAGACAGCGACGCCGAGATTGAACCGGTTTATCTTGATTCCGAGGAAGGTGTCGAAATCCTTCGGCACAGCGCGTCACATGTTATGGCGATGGCGGTGAAGGAGCTTTTCCCCGGGGTAAAAGTGACCATCGGGCCTGCAATTGAAAATGGTTTTTATTATGATTTCGACTATGAACGGCCTTTCAAAGACGAGGACCTGCCGGCCATCGAAAAAAGGATGATTGAAATTATCAAGGCCGACCTGCCTTTCAGCAGGACCGAAATGGCCATAGATGAAGCAGCGGCCTTGTTTTCCGCGCAGCAGGAGCCCTACAAAGTCGAGTTGATTGACGAACTTGACGCCGATCAGGTTTCGCTCTATTCGCAGGGTGATTTCACGGATCTTTGCCGTGGACCCCACCTGCCTTCAACAGGACTGATAAAAGCGTTTAAGCTGACGAAAACCGCCGGTGCCTACTGGCGCGGTGATGAAAAACGACCGATGCTGAGCAGAATTTACGGAGTAGCCTTTGCGGATGCCAAGGATTTGAAGGCCTATCTTCACAGGATGGAAGAAGCCAGAAAGCGCAACCATGCGAAGCTGGGCCCTCAACTGGACCTTTTCAATACCTATGAAGAGGTAGGGGCCGGCATGATTGTATGGCATCCGAAGGGAAGCATGTTGAGGTTTCTGCTCGAGGATTTTGAAGTCAAAGAACACCTGAAGCGCGGCTACGAGTTGGCAAGAGGGCCGCAGATACTCAAGACCGAGCTTTGGAAAAAATCCGGGCATTTCGAAAATTATCGCGAGAATATGTATTTCACCGAAATAGACGGCCAGTCCTATGGTATAAAACCCATGAACTGCTTGGCTCACATGCTTATTTACAGCTCCAGGATCCGGAGCTATAGAGACCTGCCGAAACGGTATTTTGAACTCGGCACCGTGCACAGGCATGAACGGTCCGGCGTTCTTCACGGGCTTTTGAGGGTTAGGGAATTCACCCAGGACGACGCACACATAATATGCACTCCTGATCAGCTGGACGGGGAAATAAAAGGAGTGCTCGATTTTGTCAAAGATGTTATGGCTATTTTCGGCTTCGACTACGATCTCGAAATCAGTACACGACCGGAAAAGTCCATTGGTTCGGATGATGCGTGGGAGCGGGCCACAAGGGCACTTATGAGTGCGATGGAAGACAGCGGTCTCAGCTATGACATCAATGAAGGGGACGGCGCCTTTTATGGACCCAAGATAGACGTAAAACTGCGTGATGCTCTGGGCAGGCAGTGGCAGTGCGCGACGATTCAATGTGATTTTGCCCTTCCCGAAAGATTTGATTTGTTTTATATTGACTCTGATGGATCAAAACACAGACCGGCAATGATTCACCGGGTGATCCTCGGGGCCATCGAGAGATTCGTAGGAATTTTGATTGAACATTATGCCGGCGCATTTCCGTTATGGCTTGCACCAGTTCAGACTTCTGTATTGACGGTAACCGACAGAAATATACCGTTCGCAGAGTCCGTCGTTCATACGCTTAAGGAAAACAACATCCGCGCGGAGGGCGATTTTCGTAATGAAAAACTGGGGTTGAAGGTCCGGGAAGCTCAACTTCAAAAGGTGCCTTATATGTTGGTGATAGGCGACCAGGAATGTGATCAGCGCAAGGTCAAACCCAGAGCGCGTGACGGGCGCGGTCTTT
>CAYXDR010000310.1:0-4396 GCA_964463515.1 uncultured Desulfobacteraceae bacterium
AGGTCCAGCATTGCGAGGCTGCGGTGGTAATGTTGTCTTCGGGCCCGGTTTATCCCCCATTTAAGCCCCCGCCTTTGACCCCGCAGGTCAGCCATTGCAAGGTTTTCCTCGATTGTCATCGATGCTGCCGTCCCCATGAGGGGGTCTTGAAAGATTCGCCCCAGATACAGAGCGCGTTTGTGCTCGGGAAGCGGATTTACCCATTCACCATCTATGAATATGTCGCCCTCATCCGGGATGTATAGCCCTGCAACCAGGTTAAGCAGAGTCGTTTTTCCTGCTCCATTGCTCCCGATAACGGTAACGAAATCTCCGGGCCGGACATTCAGGGAAATTCCGTTAACGGCCACTTTTTCATCGACCGTTCCTTTTTTGAAAACCTTTGTCACCTGATCGAATCGAAGCATGTCAGCGGTTATACACCCCTTAAATGAAGTTTCCCTTCTTTCTCTTTTTTTATAGCAGGAATACCGAGGGCAAGTATCACCATTAAGCCGGTGGCCATCTTTAGATCCGTAGGCGCAAGGCCGAGTCTGAGCCCAAGGGCGATAATGAACTTATATAAAATAGACCCCGCGATTGCAGCCGCAGTGAGCCGGAACATCGAGCTGCTTTCCTTTTTGACTCCCAGTATGCTTTCTCCGATTATTATAGATGCCAGCCCGGCGACGATCATCCCGATACCCATGCCCACATCCGAAAATCCTTGCGCCTGTGCCACCAGGGCGCCGGAAAGAGCGACATAGGCGTTAGAAAGCCCGAGGCCGAATACTGTGACCCTATCGGTGTCGACCCCCAGAGAACGAATCATCTGTTCGTTATCGCCCGTAGCTCTCATAGCAAATCCCGCCTGTGTGCGGAGAAATAGATCGGTTGCTAATTTCACCGCCGCCGCGACGACGAAAAAAAACGTGATCATCGGAATAAACCGGGCGACTTCCATATTTTCAAGCGGGGTAAGAAGAGTATCTACGGTAAGGAGCTGGATGTTGGACCGTCCCATTATCCTGAGATTCACCGAGTAGAGGATGGTCATCATCAGTATACCGGACAACAGGCTGTTGATTTTGAGTTTAGTGTTCAGCAGGCCGGTTCCGCAGCCTGCGATGAAACCGGCTGCGACTGCGGCCGCTAAAGACCAAAAGGGGGGTACCCCTTCAGTGATAAGACGGGACACCACCGCGGCTCCAAGCGGGAAACTGCCGTCGACTGTCAAATCCGGAAAACTCAATATCCGGAAGCTGATTACAATTCCGAGCGCTACCAGTGCATATGCCAGGCCCTGCTCAAAGGATACCGGTATCGTGCGCAAAAATGTGTTCAGGAGCATAACAGTTCCCTTGCTGCCGCATGTCTGACGGTAAGGAGATAAGCCGCGGCGGCCCGCCTTGTCTATACTCCCCCATCGTCGGGTCGTTATTTCCCTTTGACAACTTCGCCGGCCTTATCCCACAGCTTGTCGGCGGCTTTTTTAACCAGAGTTTCCGGCAGGACTAGCCCTTGGGCCTCTGCGTGCTTTAAACTAACCCACAGGCTGTAGTCCGAAGCAAGGCCGGCCGGAACCTTGCCAGGGTCCTCGCCGCGCAGGATGCGGGCGGCTTGTTTCCCTGCGGTGTAGCCTATCAGGAAATAATCAGGTCCATATGCGGCCACAGCCCCCCGGGGCACGCTGTCCCTGTCCCCAGCAAAGAGGGGGATGTCGTTGGCGTTACAGATTTTGGTGATTGATTCGAATGCGGACACGCAGGTATTGTCCGATGTGATGTGGATTGCGTCGACTCTGCCGACCAGGCTCTGGGCCGCCTGCATGACTTCTGCAGTAGTGGAGACATGCGCTTCTACGAGTTTGCCGCCCATCGCTTCAACGGCTTCCTTCATTTCCTTGATGTGATAGGTCACATTCACGTCTCCTGGGTTGTAAATAGTCCCCCAGCGTGTGGCGCCCGGGACCAAATCCTGATACATGCTGCACTGGAGTTTGATGGGCCATCTATCGCTCACGCCTGTTACATAGGTGCCGGTTTCGCCCATTCTCGGGATGATTCCGGTGGAAACGGGATCGGTTACCGAAGAGAACACGATCGGAATGGATTTGCTTGCCTTGACCGAGGCCTGGGCGTTGGGTGTGCTTATGGCATGGATGAGGTCCACCCCGTCGTCGACGAATTTCTGGGCGATTATAAAACAGTTCGGTTGTTCTCCCTGTGCATTTTGTCTGTCTATTGAAATATTTTCACCTTCGATGAAACCTTCTTCCGCCAGCGCGGCTTTAAAGCCCTTTGAGTCGTTGTCTAAAGCAGGGTGAGCAACTATCTGGTGTTCTCCGATCTTGATCGTTTCCGCCGAAACAGCAGGCGAAATACCGAGGGATACAGCAATGGCCGTCAACACAAAACCTTTCCACATTTTCATGATACTTCCTCCTTTCCCGGTTTGAATATCAATGCCTGTTGCCTGGCCGCGCACACCTTCCAGCCGGCTGGCCGATCACCTGTAAGAGAGGATATTTCCCGTATCGACCGTAGACCCGTCCGACATGTATTTCGCAACAGAGAGGAAGCCAGAATCCGCTTCAGGGAGCGCGCATGAAAAATGCGTGACTGCGGGCGGTCCACAAGAAGGTGCGCTATAGATTTTAGGAAGCATAGGCAAGGTTGCCTGCGGTGTCAAGGCCGGTCTTCACTGTGATCCACCCTGGAAGTTGCTCGTGTGGGAAGTAGATGATGGATTTGGGCGGTAAAATCCGTCTTGACAATCCACTGCTCCATGATAAAATTTCCAAATAGCAATTTATTCCGTGTTAATCAATGGTATATTTGTGACGTGCCGTCAGTCAAGGAGCATGTAATATGGCTGAAGAAGAAAAGGGATTTGTAATCAAAGACAGGCGTGCTTTTGATGGAGATGGACGGGTGAAGGAGCAGGAGGAGCCGGAGGGTAAAAAGTCCGAAAAGTACTCTGAACAAGGCGGGGCTGCTTCTAAACAGGCCGAGCGGAGTTCAACTCCTCTTCCGGAAGTTAATTTTACCTCGCTTATTTTCAGCCTCAGTTCGTCGGCCTTGATGCATCTTGGGGAAATGCCCGATCCCCAGAGCGGTAACAGTACGCTGGACCTGCCTTTGGCTAAACACGCAATAGATACTATTGCGATGTTAAAAGACAAGACACAAGGCAATTTGAGCGAAGAAGAACAAAAATTCACCGAGACGGTGTTGACCGATCTGCGGTGGCGTTATGTCAAAGCAGCGAAATAAGAACGCCGGCCTTCATTGATGGCCTCGTAAAAGTCCCCAAGCCGTCATTCCGGCGTAGGGTGGAATCCATAAGTTGTTGGAATGACTGGACCCCGGCCTACGCCGGGGTAACGAAATGGGGCGGATTTTGACTTTTTACGAGTTCATCTTCATTGATCTTCACCATAATTCCGATAACACGCCGGCCCGGAAGAAGGGCCGGCCTGTTATTTGGAGCATACAGCCTCCTTCATGACCCCAGAATCGATCAACTTACGCGTCAAAGCTCCGGCCAAGCTCAATATCATGCTGAAGGTGTTGGGAAAAAGGCCGGATGGTTATCATGAGCTTGTCTCGGTTATGGTGCCCGTATCCCTTTATGATAATATAGGTTTTTCCACGACCGATAAACCTGGAATTGAATTGACCTGCAGTGGTCGGCCCATGCCCTGCGGAGAGGAGAACCTGGTTTTTCGGGCAGCCGATGCTTTTTTCCGGGAGACCGGCAAATTTCCTCATGTCCGCCTTTCGTTGGACAAGGTCATCCCCATCGCCGCCGGTCTAGGAGGGGGAAGCAGCGACGCGGCTGTTACGCTGCGCACACTTAACGACTGCTATCAAAAACCGTTGACGAAGGGCCGGCTACTTGAGATCTCGGCGGAACTCGGAGCGGATGTCCCGTTTTTTTCCCACGGATCTCCATGCATTGCAACTGGCATCGGCGATGAACTGGAACCTCTGGCTTCATGGCCGGAGCTGTGGTATTTGATTGTGAAGCCGTCATTCAGCGTATCGACTGCATGGGTGTACCAAAACTTTAAATTGGAGTTGACATCAAATTCAAGTGCAGATATACTAAATCTCTTGAAAAAGCAGCCCTTTGAGATTTCGCGGCTACTGAAAAACGATCTCGAGAAGGTTACCGCCTCTCATTTTCCAGTGATCCTCACTATCAAGAAGGCTCTCCTTGAAGCGGGCGCTGCTGGGGCATCCATGTCGGGGAGCGGGCCGAGCGTGTTCGGGGTTTTTTTCGACAGGAACCGCCTTGAAGATGCGGTCGAAATTCTGTCTTCTATGGATGTGGGAGAGGTGTTCGCCGTGAGGGGGTTGTGAACCTTACTGGGGTGTCGTCAAGCGGTAAGACACGGGCCTTTGGAGCCCGC
>CAYXDR010000311.1:0-4375 GCA_964463515.1 uncultured Desulfobacteraceae bacterium
CACTGCCGGGCTGTGCCACCGCGGCCGCCGTTTCTGCCCTAAAAAAACGCCTTGCCAGGGAAAGCGGCCGGCTTTCCGTAAAATTGGTGAAAGACGGCATCACACCAAGCTCTATCGTTACGGAAAAAAGCTTGGAAAACGCGGTAATTCTTTGTGCCGCGATCGGGGGAAGCACCAATGCAGTGCTGCACCTTCCGGCGATTGCAGGCGAACTGGATATAAGTCTCGGCCCGGATGACTTCGACCGTATAAGCAGGAAGACGCCCTACCTTACCAGCATAAAACCTTCCGGCCCCTACACGACAGCCGATCTGGACCGGGCAGGTGGACTCCCGGCCGTAATCAAACGTCTTCTTCCCTTGCTGAACCCTGAGGAAAAAAACCTGTTGGGGGAAACCCTGGCGGACACGGCTGCACGGGCGAAGGTGCTGGACGATGCGGTTATCCGGCCTCTCGAAAACCCGGTGCGAAAACAAGGCTCCTACGCGGTGCTCAAGGGAAACCTTGCGCCTGAAGGTGCTGTTGTAAAAATATCGGGAGTTTCCCCTGAAATGATGCAGCATTCAGGGCCGGCCAGGGTGTTTGACAGCGAAGAGGAAGCCGATGAGGCCATCTATAACGGCCTGATAAACCCCGGGGATGTGGTTGTGCTGCGTTACGAGGGTCCTAAAGGCGGCCCGGGGATGAGGGAAATGCTCGGTGCCACGGCAGCTTTAATGGGGATGGGTCTTGGAACCTCAACGGCACTGATAACCGACGGCCGTTTTTCAGGTGCAACCCGCGGCCCCTGTATAGGGCATGTGGCACCGGAAGCCGCAGCCGGCGGGCCTATCGCCTATGTACATGATGGAGACATCATAGAAATCGACATCCCGGCGCGCAAACTGGAGCTTCACGTCCAGGAAAAGGAGATCTCTGGACGCCGACAAAACACGACGATTCTCAAAAAAAATGTTCGCGGCGCCCTCAAGCGCTACAGCCGCCTGGTCGGAAGCGTGGCAAAAGGCGCCAGGCTTGAAGAAGAATGAAAGGATTTTGAAATGCAGGCACACCGCGCCATAATTCTTAAACTCCACCCTGAAGACAATGTGATCCTTGCTCTTGTCGACATTCCTGCAGGCTCTGAACCAGCTCCCGGGCTTTTCTGCCCTGAGAACATTCCCGCTGCTCATAAAATCGCGGAGAAAACGATTGCTGCAGGGGCTCCGGTAGTCAAGTACGGTCAAATCATCGGCTTTGCCTCCACTGATATTCCCGCAGGCAGCCATGTTCATATCCATAATGTCCTGCTTAGGGACTTCCAGCGAGACCCCGGGCCATCCAGCCGAACTGCGCCTCCGGAAGTACTTGCGCCGGAAAAACGCGCTGTTTTCGACGGCATTCTCAGAAAAGACGGCCGGGCCGCAACCCGAAACTATATCGGGATAATACCAACATCGGCCTGTTCGAGCCAGGTAGCGGTGGAAATAGCCCGGTCCTTTGGAAAACGGGACATGGAGCATTTCCCTCGTGTTGACGGTGTGGTGGCGCTCCCGCACAAAGACGGCTGCGGTATGCTCGACAGAGACGAAGGCCTTTCCATGCTTCAAAGGACAATCGCCGGCTATATGGACAACCCTAATTTCTCGTCGGTGGTGCTCGTGAGCCTCGGCTGCGAGGTAAACCAGCCCGAACCGCTTTGTGAAAATATCGCTTTTCCGGATGGAAATGGAAAACAGGTGGTAAGCGTTGACATTCAAAAATCGGGCGGGGCCGGACAAGCTTTTCGCGCGGGCCGTGAAGCGATTATGGAAATGCTGCCACGTGCCGATGAGGCGAGAAGGCAAAAAATCTCCGTTGAGCACCTCGTGGTGGGGCTGGAGTGCGGAGGATCCGACGCCTACTCCGGAATCAGTGCGAATCCGGCGCTAGGGGCCGCCGTGGATTTGCTGGTACAAAACGGGGCTACGGCAATCCTCTCCGAGACCCCGGAAATATACATGGCAGAGCACCTGCTCGCCCGCAGGGCCTCGGCACCGGGTGTTCGGGACGATCTTTTGAATGTGGTCAAGTGGTGGGAAACCTACACAGCCTCCCGCGGGCAGACCATAAACAACAACCCTACCCCGGGAAACAAGGCGGGAGGGTTGACCACCATCGCGGAGAAATCCCTGGGAGCGGTGGCAAAGGGCGGCACAGGCCGTCTCAGCGCTGTTTACCGCTATGCGGAAAAGGTAACCGCCAGAGGCCTGGTGTTCATGGATTCGCCGGGTTTCGACCCTGTTTCGGTCACCGGTATGGTTGCGGGAGGTGCGACATTGATTTGTTTCACCACCGGCCGGGGCAGCGTCTCCGGCTGCATACCTTCACCGGTCCTGAAACTTGCAAGCAACAGCGACCTTTACCGGAGGCTCGAAGACGACATGGACATAAACTGCGGCCCTGTGGCCGACGGGGAAACCTCGATACAGGAAATGGGCAGCTTCATTTTTGAAAGCATACTGGCAACCGCTTCCGGCAAGCCCACCAAGTCCGAAAAGCAGGGATTCGGAGACATGGAATTCGCACCCTGGTTGATAGGGGGTGTTCTGTGAGTGTCATCGGAAGCACTGTTTAGGCGATCAACACTTCGTCTCGGCTCTCGGCCACCGGTAGATTTCAAATTCAAGTGTTTTTTTCCAAACCCTCCAGTTTTGCCAGATTCTCCCTGGCAAAATCCAGACCAGGGTCAAGCTCCAGTGCCAGGCGATAGTATTGAACGGCTTCCTTTGTCTTGCCCATGTCCCGGTAGTTCGAAGCGATATTGGCATAATCAATCCCGGATCCAGGATTCAGCTTCAATACGTTCTGAAAACATTCGATTGCTTTTTCATGCTCCTTGAGTTTGAAATGACAAAATCCCATCAGGTTATAGATATCAGTACGCTCGCGGTCCAGCTCTTCAGCCTTCCTCAACACTTCGATCGCCTCCCTGTACCGTTCCAGTTCCTTTAGACAAACACCGGTATAGGAATAGATCGTCGGCAGCTCCTGTTCGGCGGGATCCAGCACTGCCGCGGCCTCCAGGTGTGAAAGAGCCTCTTCGGGAGCTTCCAGGGAAAGATAGGTAAGTCCGAGGAAAAAACGGGTATAAAATTTTCCTGGAAACTTTCTATCCATCTCCAGAAGAAGCGAAAGGGCCGAATCTGGACCGTCACCGCCTGCCATAAGCTTTGCGGTCAGCATACCGATGCTGGTGCCGGAAGTGCGTTCCCGGAAATGAGCGCCTGGAACCACGACATAAACCGCAGGTATTTTTAAATCAGGATTGGATACATCGATCACAAATGCATTCAGACCTGAATCCGCAAGCTTGTCCACACACTTCTCGATTTCAATCCGGATATTGGAATTCGATATATCAGGCAGGGATGTGATCGAAACCACAGATGTCCCTCCGGTCAAAAACTCGATTTCTTCCAATGCTTCCGGCTTAGGCAGGCCGCTTGCGACATAACCTGAGCCGCTGTTGAAATCTCCCCCCAGCTGTGCTGCCTCGGTCAAGGCGCGAACAAAGGCTTTTTGTGGATCAGGGCTGGTGCCCGCGGTCCAAACTATCTCGCTTCTAGCCGGGAATGTTTCAGGATCGTAAGCGATCACCCCCACCGTCGGGATGCCGACATCCAGGCTCATGTCCAGGAGAAACACCCTGATGCCTGCATTTTCAAATTTATCGAGAAGCACCCTGGCGTTGGTATCGGTTACCGAAGCTTTATCGATCAGAGGCACCTTAATGTTGAAACGGCTGACAAGGGAGGAGACATGGCGTTCGACTACTTCGCACAGAGCTTGCAGCACGGCTTCTTCAATGCAGTTACCTGCAGCGGAGCCATTGTATTCGTTGAGGGCGAAAAACCAGTCGAAAGGTAACAATGTCTCCCGGCCTGATTTCAAATCAAGACCTGGTGTCCACCTGAGCGGAGTATCAGAGAAGAGGTCGAGTGCGGAGGATGCATCTTTCGATTCGTCATGCACCGACACCTGGACATGGTCCAGGCTCAGGGCCTTTTCCTTCACCCCATTGTACGGGAAACGCATGAAGTTGGCAGGATTAGAGGCAAAGGTAAAAAGGCTATATCTTTCGGCCAGTTCCATTACCGCACTGGCTTCGGCCTGTGAAGGACTGGCCCCCTTTCCCATCTGTTTTTTGGAGCCGATGGCCGCTTCCGCGTCCACTCCGCACAGGCTGAAATACACGGGGATGTCCACCCTGCCGTTATCGACTCTCACAGTCTCCTCGAGTATGTCCAATTCCAGATCTGACAACCGCTCTCTGAAAACAGCGACTGTTTGCTCCGGGGCCATTGTCTTGCCCAGTTCGAACTCCTCGGTCTTAAAAGCGTCCTTGAGTGTTATT
>CAYXDR010000312.1:0-4374 GCA_964463515.1 uncultured Desulfobacteraceae bacterium
GGCATGCCTATGCCAAACATGATGTCCTCCTGAGCATTGCAACGGCCGCGTATAAAAATAAATCACCGATGCAGCATTTTGTCTTCAACCCCTCCCCAGAGTTTTGGCCACCGCATGTTCGTCACAGTCGGGAAACTTGGGGCAGTTCAAACAGTCGGCCCATACCTTGTGGGGGAGGCTGGATTTTTCAACTTCCATGAACCCCATCTTGCTAAAAAAAGCAGGGACATAGGTAAGTGCAAACACACGTTCTATGCCAAGCTGTTCCGCCTCTTGAAGGCATGCCTGAACGAGCATCCGCCCGGCGCCGATTTTTTGGTAAGATTCTTCAACAGCCAGAGATTTGATTTCGGCCAGGTTTTCCCAGCAGATTCTAAGACCGCACACTCCGTGGACGCCGCCTTCCTGTTTTTCGTCTTCGACCACGAAATAATCGCGCAGATGGGTATAGAGCTCGTTCAAGGACCTGGGCAGCAAGAGGTTCTTTTCGCCGAAATAAGCCAGCATTTTGTGAAGATGCTTGATGTCCCCTATGACTGCTTTTCGGATTATCATGAATATTACCGTCCCATCAGCATGGCTTGTTATTATAACAATGTATACGGAGGTTCACGGAAACCTATTGCCCCACCGTAGTCAAGAAAGAGTTTATTCCTTGTTTTTTCGCCAGCGAAACCCTGACTTCTTCTGCATCGGTTCTGGTTTCAAAAGGGCCGCAGCGTACGCGGTGGAATGCCACTCCCCTGACAAAAGTTTTATAAGTATACGCCGGATAACCGGCTTTTCTCAATTTTTCCGTCAGCCCAGCGGCTTTTGCTTCATTGTCCAGGCTCGCCACCTGTACGACCCAGCCGTGGTTTTCGGTTCTCGAGCCTTTCCGCGGAGAATCGGTTTCCGGCGCGGCCGCCGCTGGTACCTGAGGAATTTTACCTCCTGCTGTTTCCTCGTTTCGGCCTTGGTCCGAACGGGAAAGATGATCGTAGAAGTCCAGCCTGGTTTGATGTTCCGTAGCGGTGGTTTGTTCCGCGGCGCGATCCCTGTCGCTTGCCAGAACAGCGATCAGGCGGCTTAGCTGTTCGGTCATTTGCCCCAGGGTTTTAACTCCATCCGGTATGAATCCGCGGCCGACCATGATGCCCAGCACGAAGATCCATCCCAATACGAAAACCAGGCCGAGCGATCCGAAAAAAAGACCCGTGGTGGAAAATTCCACCCTGAATTTCTTTTTTCTGCCTTTCGGCAGAGACGGCTCATTCATTTTCGGACCTTCACATCCTCTTTGGAGCCGTAACCCCCATCAGCGCAAGGCCGTTGGCGATAACGGTCTTGACGGCCTGTACCAGGAGTAAACGGGCCGCGCTGACCCCTGTGTCTCCGGAGACAATCCGGTATCCTGCATCTTTATTACCCATGTTGAAATACCTGTGAAAGGCACCCGCCAGGTCGCCCAGGTAATATGTGAGGCGGTGAACCTCCAGGCTTACGGCTATGTCTTCTAAAAGGGCCGGAAATTCAGACATTTTTCTTATCAGCGCAAACTCCTCTTCCATCTGCAGGCGCTCGACTGAGACCTCCTCCGGGTGAGGCAGCCGGATGCCCTCGGACGCCGCCTTACGGAAAATGCTGCATGCGCGCGCATGGGCGTACTGCACGTAATAAACGGGATTTTCGCTGTCTTTTTTTGTCACCAGGTCAGCATCAAAGTCAAGAGGTGTGTCGTGGCTTTTTGTCAAAAGTACGAATCGGACCGCATCCACCCCGACTTCTTCGCACAATTCCCTTAATGTTACGAACTGGCCGGCCCGCTTGGACATTTTGACTTCCTGGCCGCCCTTCCAGAGCTTTACAAGCTGGATCAGCATTACGGAAAGCCATTCGGCTGGGATGCCGCATGCTCTGAGAGCCGCATTCATACGCGGAACATAGCCGTGATGATCTGCTCCCCATATGTTGACCGCGGAGTTGTAGCCTCTGGAGTGCTTGTTCAGGTGGTAGGCTATGTCGGAAGCGAAATAAGTGTGATAGCCGTCCTGTTTTATAAGCACACGGTCTTTGTCATCTCCGAAAGTCGATGTCCGGAGCCAGACCGCTCCGTTCTCTTCATATACCTGTCCCTTGCTTCGAGCCCGTTCCACGGTTTTTTCCACCAGACCGGATGTGAAAAGTTCGCTTTCGCTGTACCAGCGGTCGAACGATACATGAAACATGGAAAGGTCCCCTGCTATCTGCTCGAGCATAAGCTCTTTGCCACGAGTGGTACAGAGATCTACGGCTTCCTGTTTTTCAAGCGCCCCGAGGTTGGTCTCTCCGGATATCGTCTCTGCGAGTTCGGATATATATTCTCCGTGATAGCCGTTTTCGGGCGGAAGGTATTCCTGGTCATGGAGCCCCCGCCATCTTGCATATATTGACTCTCCCAGAAGCTTCATTTGCAGGCCTGCATCGTTTATGTAGAATTCCCGGCTTACCTCGCAGCCGCAGAAATCCAAAATTCGGGCCAGCGTGTCTCCGATCGCCGCTCCCCTGGCGTGGCCCAGGTGCAAAGGCCCCGTGGGGTTTGCACTTACAAACTCGAGCAGTGTTTTTCGGCCCCTGGCTGAATCGTTACGACCGTAGTTGGCTCCTTGCCGGACGATTTCCACCGCAAGTCTCAGCCAGCGATCCCGGGAAATTGTGAAATTTATGAAGCCCGGTGGTGCTATATCCACTTTTTCCAGAAGACGCCCGGTGTCTTCGATGTTTCCGACTATAAGCGAAGCGATTTGAGACGGGGGGCGTTTCTGTGCGGATGCAAGCATCATAGCAGCGTTCGTAGCGAAATGCCCATGAGCCGGATTATTCGGAATTTCGATTACATATGGAGGAATAACTGCAGGCGACAGCATGCCCGATTCAAAGCTCCGGGCAAGGGCCGCTGACAAAATCTTTTCCAGTTCGTGTTTCATGATTATATAAATCCTTTTGTTGTCAAGGACGATCGATCACCGGCGACATAATATTTAAATCATGGTCTGAAAGCATAGGTACTCCAAAAAATAAACAATTAAAATAGCTGATCACGGCTTTGATGGCAAGCACTATCCGATGGCGAAACAAAGGGAAGTTTGGGTTTTCAGGCGTGATGTAAGCACCGTGGCACTTTGATTGGGAGCAGGCAGGTAGAAAATGTTTGACTTTGCAACGAATTCCGACTAGCTTGACCAAGTTTATAATGCGTTTTCGCCGCCGGTGTGCGGCTGAATGGTAAGCTGTGACCGTTAATGTTTGAAATAGACAAGTATGACTATCATTTGCCGCCTGAATTGATAGCCCAGGCGCCTTGCACGGAACGGGACCATTCCCGCCTGTGCGTCGTAGATCGAGCAACCGGCGTATATTCGGACCGGAATTTCAACGAACTGCCGTCTTTTGTCGGCCGCGGTGACCTGATCGTGGTGAATGATACGCGCGTGGTTCCGGCGAAGCTGATCGGCAGGAAGGCCAGTGGTGGAAAGGTTGAAATCCTGATCCTGGAACATCGGGGTGCCTTCGATGGCAGCCCTGTTCGGCGTTGCCTTATGAAATCGTCCAAAGGTCCGGTGCCCGGGATGCGCTTGTTCTTTGAAGGAGGTGTTTCAGGCCGGGTCGCATCTGTGCCCGAAAACGGTACCGTAGACATTGAATTCGAAGATGTAGCACGGCTTGATGACATTCTCGATGAATGTGGCAGGGTACCTTTGCCCCCCTATATAAAGCGGGGCGCGGATGATCCTAGATGCGGGATGGACCGGGAACGCTATCAAACCGTTTATTCGAGGTTAAAGGGCTCTGTGGCCGCGCCCACGGCCGGGCTTCATTTCACGGATCCGCTGATGAAAAGGATCACCGAAAAGGGTGCTCGATTCGCTTTTTTGACTCTGCACGTGGGCTATGGAACTTTTAAGCCGGTCAGGGTGAAAGATATACGAGGCCACAAGCTGGATGAGGAATATTACGAGATCGACGCCGATACCGCGGATGCGATAAACGAGGCCAAGAAAGGGCCGGGGCGGGTGATCGCGGTGGGTACCACCGTCGTTCGGACTCTCGAAACTGTGGGTGGCCGGGGAGGAGATATCAGGCCAGGGTCGGGCTTGACCGGCTTGATGATCACACCGGGGCATCCGTTCAAAGTTGTTGATGCATTGATCACCAATTTTCATCTGCCCAGGAGTTCGTTGCTTTTTCTCGTATGCGCTTTTGCCGGGCGGGATTTGATTATGCGGGTATACGAACATGCGGTCAGAAGCAGGTACCGATTTTTCAGCTACGGCGATTCGATGTTTATCGTCTAAAAATGAAGCTTGATGGCCTCGTAAAAGTCCCCAAGCCGTCATTCCGGCGTAGGCCGGAATC
>CAYXDR010000313.1:0-4369 GCA_964463515.1 uncultured Desulfobacteraceae bacterium
AATCCCTGGGTCGGGGGCAGGGTTCTTCGGGCAATCGAAGCGGCTGGAGTTGTCCGTTATGCGGCGGCACAGTCCAACTCCGCCTTTAGTGTGCTTATCAGCGAGGAGAAATTGCCCGCACTGGCTGAAGCGCTGTTCGCAAATTTCCGGTTTCGGGCCTACCCCACATTGGCGGACTGGGAATTACGCCGCACCTGGCTGGCGGCTCCGAAAGAGATAGTGGCCTCGTACCAGGAAAAAAGGCCTAAAGTCTACAGCCTGGACTTGCAGGAAGGGATGGACCTGTTGAGGATCAACAGCAGCCCCGGTGCCACAGGGGCTGCAGCCGAAACGCTCGAAAAATTCGCCTTGACCGGAGAAAACACGGGGGTTTTCTGCGGAGGTTCTCCCCGGACGGCCCTGACGCTGGCAACCGCCTCCGGCAGCCTGCGGGAAACAGCCCCGGCCCTGATCATAGACCGAGATCATCCAGTTGCAATGTTCACAATGAACGGCCCGCATTTCGGCGACAGGTATGGTATAGCGGCCGAGCTGATGAACGCCCTCAAGCAGGAAGACATCGACCTGCTGGCCCTGACATGCAGCATGGCCTCGGTAACCGGGATAATCCCCCAGCACCAGGTGCCTCGGGCGATAAAAGCGATAACCGAGTGTTTCGAGGTTCCTCTGGTGACCAGAGAGCAGGCCCGGGGCTGAAAGTTATCATTCGCCCCTTAATTTTTCCGCGCTTTCCTGCTTCTTCTTGCACTTGATGCACAGAGTCGTAACGGGCCTGGCCTTTAAACGTTCGATGGAAATAGGCTTGCCGCACCTCTCACATATACCGTAGGTCCCGTTTTCGATTCTCTCGAGGGCATCGTCTATTTTCACAATCAGGCGGCTTTCTCTCTCCCTTATTCGAAAACTGAAATCCCGGTCGGATTCCATCGATGCCTGGTCCACCGGGTCCGGCGATTCTTCCTGCATATCGGATAATCCCTCGGCGGACTTTTTTTCATCCCTGCTCAGGGCCTCGAGGCGTTCATGAAGAAGCTTCCTGAAATAATCCTTAAGTTCAGAATTTAACATGCGAATCTCGCACCTCCCTGGGCTCCGTTTCCGTACGCTTAAGCCTGCGGTAATCCGCCGGTCATCAGGCGTCTTCTTTCCCCAATATGAAAAGTTCCGTACGACGGAAAGCCTCATCATCTGTAAACTGGCGCGGCGGATGCTTACAAAAATACGACGAAGGCCCCTCCAGCGGCCCGCCGATCCCTCTCAAAATTGCCAGTTTTACGCATCTGATTGCGTCTATCGCAACACCCCCGGAATTAGGAGAGTCTTCGACCGATAAGCGAAGCTCCAGGTCCATGGGAACATCACCGAACAATTTCCCTTCCATACGGATGAAACAAACCTTGTTGTCTTTTTGCCAGGCCACATAATCACTGGGCCCGATGTGAATGTTGTCGTTTTCAAGGCGGTGTGCAGCAACCGATTGTACGGCTTCCGTCTTGGAAGTTTTCTTGGATACCGTACGGGCCTTGTTGAGCATATTCAAAAAATCGGTGTTTCCACCGGTATTCAGCTGGTAGGTACGCTCCAGTTTAACCCCCCGTTTATTGAAAAGATCTGTAAGAACACGATGAGTGATCGTGGCGCCCAGCTGCGATTTTACGTCATCTCCTATAACCGGAAGATTCCTTTCCCGAAAACGGCTGGCCCAGGTCTCGTCGCTGGCTATGAATACAGGCATGTTGTTGATAAAACCAATCCCCGCTTCAAGCGCACAGGAAGCATAAAACCTGGTGGCCTCCTCGGAGCCGACCGGCATGTAGTTCAGAAGGATTTCGGCCCCGGACTCCCGCAACACCTTTACAATATCAACCATGGAAAGTTCGGGGGCATCGCTTACCGCGAAGGTGTATTTTTCATGATAATCCTTCATATGTTCCGATATTCCGTCGAGTACCTGACCCATCTGCACAACCGCTCCGCTTGCCGGTATATCCGGGCAGAAGACCTTGGTGCAGTTCGGAGGGCTGAAAACAGCTTCGCTGACATCCTTGCCCACCTTGCGCCTGTCGATGTCGAAGGCGGCCACGACTTCAATGTCATAGGGCCTGTATCCCCCGATCTCCCAGTGCATGAGCCCAATTGTGTCTTCCGGACGCTTGTCCTTGTAATAATTGATGCCCTGCAGCAAAGAACTGGCACAATTGCCGACTCCAGCAACCGCAATCCTGATGGCATTCATAAATCGGTCACCTCCTTCGCCTTTAACTCCTGCATCTGCTCGAACAAAAGCCCCTGCGCCGCAGGGCGAAGCCACATTAGTTTAACAGCCGCCGAATCACTCGACGGTTACACTTTTAGCCAGGTTCCGCGGCTTGTCGATGTCACGCCCCAAAAGCGAAGCACAGTAATAGGCCAGAAGTTGGCACGGAACCGCCGCCAGCACCGGGTTCAGATAGTCGAGCGTTTCGGGTATCTCGATTACATCGTCGGCAATTGCCCTGATCCTTTCATCCCCCTTGGTCGCGATCGCTATAACCGGACCCTTTCTGCTCTTTATTTCGTGGATGTTGCCCAGCATCTTCTCGTACATATCGTCTCTGGGCACTATCGCCACGGTCGGCATTCGTGGATTGATCAAAGCTATCGGCCCGTGCTTCATTTCGCCCGCTGCATAGCCCTCGGCATGAATATACGAAATTTCCTTAAGTTTCAAGGCACCTTCCATCGCAACGGGAAAATTGTACTTCCTTCCGAGAAACAACCAATTGTCAAAACCATGGTACTTCCGGGCAGTGCTTTCAATGATGTCCGCCCTGGACAAAACTTCTCTCACTTTCCCGGGAAGCGCCCGGAGCGCCCTGATCGCCTCAACACCTTCCGTGACCGAGAGGTGCTGATGACGGCCCAGCAATAAGGCCATCAAGGTTAAAACGACCAGTTGGGAGGTGAACATCTTCGTCGAGGCCACTCCTATCTCGGGCCCTGCATGATTGTAAACACCGGCTTCGGTCTCACGTGAAATGGAGCTCCCCACCACATTCACTATACCGAGAAGGCGCGCCCCTTTCCTCTTGGCCTCCCTGATTGCAGCCAGCGTGTCTGCGGTTTCACCGGATTGGCTCAGCCCGACCACGAAGGTGTTGGCGGGGAAATTCAATTTCCGATACCTGAATTCACTGGCCAGTTCCACCTCTATATCAATATCTGTCAATTTTTCAAAAACATACCTGCTCGTCGATGCCGCATAATAGGATGTGCCGCATCCAAGCAAAACCATATTCCGGCATTCCTTCAGACTTTCCCAGACCGGCATCAATCCCCCCAGCTTTGCAACTCCCTCACCAGGCTCAATGCGGCCCCGGATGGCGTTGTTGATCGTCTCCGGCTGCTCGAATATCTCCTTCAGCATGAAATGGGGAAAACCGTTGAGCTCTATGTCTTCGGCATGCCATTGGACGGTCTCGCTGTTCCGTTTTATGGGCTTGGCCTGGGCTGTGGATATGGAAAAATCATTTTTCCTGAGGGTAGCCAGTTCATTGTCCTCCAGATGGACGACCTTGTCGGTGTAGCGGACCATCGCGGCCACGTCTGATGCAGCAAAATGCCCGTCTTCCGCAATGCCTATGATGAGAGGACTCCCACGCCTCGCCACCACGATTTCTTCCGGGCATAGCCGGTGCAGCACCGCCAGTCCGAAAGTGCCCTCCACCTGGCCCATGGTCTTTCTGACCGCTTCGGCCAGGTCTCCGTCAAAATTCATGGAAACCAGGTGGGCAAGTACCTCGGTGTCGGTCTCGGAACGAAACACGACTCCGTTTTTCTCCAGCCGCTTCCTGTGAGAAAGATAATTTTCTATGATCCCGTTGTGGATCACGAAAATATCTCCCGGGCCGTCCACCTGGGGGTGTGCGTTTACTTCGCTGGGCTCTCCGTGCGTAGCCCACCTGGTGTGCGCGATCCCGGTCGAACCACCCGGCACGGACCCGTTCATCTCCGCCTCCAGCGAAGCGATTTTACCCACAGCCTTTTTGCACGAAACAGCGTCTTTTTCCTGTACGGCCACCCCCGCAGAATCGTAACCACGGTATTCCAGACGCTTCAACCCCTCAATCAACAGAGGGCAGGCGTCTCTTGCCCCCACATAGCAAACTATCCCGCACATCACCACACCCCTGCAAAAACAGCAATCATGATGGCCTCGTAAAAAGTCAGAAAGCCGTGTCTTACGTTGTCTAACGTCATTCCGGCCCCGAATAAACCCGGGATAAACTGCAGGCCCGACTCTATCAAGATAAACCTCCATCGAGTGATTCCAAGGAGTTGCAACAAGCCTGGCCTCCCCCGACACAATTTTGTGTCGGGAGGTGACGAC
>CAYXDR010000314.1:0-2487 GCA_964463515.1 uncultured Desulfobacteraceae bacterium
GGGGTCATTCTGGCGAACCTTCCGCTGGGTGAGATGGGGTCACACGCCAATGGCCTTATGAACCTGATTTACCGCATGGGGATCAAGACCGAGCTTCTGCCCCCGGTGATTTTCATGGGTGTGGGAGTGCTCACGGATTTCAGGCCGCTGCTGGGCCGGCCTTTGACCTTTTTGCTTGGCGCCGCTGCGCAGGTTGGCATTTTCACCGCGGCGCTGGGAGCTGCTTACATTTTCGGCTTTACCCCCCAGGAAGCCGGGGCGATCGGGATTATCGGGGGGGCCGACGGGCCAACCTCTATTTTTCTGGCGAGCAAGTTGGCGCCGCACTTGCTGGGACCGATAGCCGTGGCCGCCTATAGCTACATGTCCCTTGTACCGATCATCCAGCCTCCGATCATGAGGCTGCTCACCACGAAAAAGGAGCGCCTCATCGATGTTCCCCAGGCCCGGCCTGTGAGCAAGACCTCGGCGATACTTTTCCCCATCGTCACCGGAGCAGTAGCCTGCCTCGCCATTCCTTCCAGCGCTCCGCTGATAGGAATGCTGATGTTCGGGAACCTCCTTCGTGAGTGCGGGGTTACCGATCGCTTGAAAAAGACCGCCGGTGGGCCGCTGATCGATATCGTGACGATATTCCTGGGTCTGACGGTGGGAGCCACGATGGATGCGCCGAGCTTTCTGAACTTGCAGACCCTGAGCATCCTGATTATGGGCGGAGTCGCGTTTGCGTTCAGTACTGCCGGGGGTGTATTGTTTGCCAAGCTGATCAATTTGCTTCTTCCGGCAGGCAAGAAAATAAACCCCTGCATCGGAGCTGCCGGAGTTTCCGCCGTGCCGATGGCCGCGAGGGTCGTGCAGGTTTTTGTGTCTTCATCAACCAAAGGCCGGGTCAACCCGTTGATGGCGGCAATGGGGCCCAATGTTGCGGGAGTGATAGGCTCGGCTGTTGCGGCCGGAATATTCCTGGCCTTGCTGGGATAGGAAAGCGGAAATAGCAGGCAAGCAAAGGCCTTTTGAAAGAAATGATCACTAACAAAAAAAAGCCCCGCCGGTTTCGCACGGCGGGGCTTTTTGTTATCTGCCTCGTTATCAGCCTTTGAGACGTTTCATGTCTTCGACGAGTTTCCTTACCGCATCAGCTGAATAATTGAGGCCTTTCATTTCTTCTTCGGTGAGTTTAATTTCTATTACGTCTTCGATTCCGTCGGCACCGAGTTTGACGGGGACGCCGATAAAAAGGTCGTTTATACCGTATTCGCCTTGCAGGAGTGCAGCGCATGGCAGTATTTTCTTTTTGTCTTTGAGGATGGCTTCAGCCATTTCTACGGCCCCTGAAGATGGTGCATAAAAGGCGGAACCGGTCTTAAGGAGCCCAACGATTTCGGCGCCGCCGTTTCGTGTCCGTTCCACGAGGGCCTCGATCCGGTCCTGGGCCATCAGCTCTGTTATCGGGATGCCGGCCACGGTGGAGAAACGGGGAAGGGGAACCATGGTGTCACCGTGTCCGCCCAGCACGAAAGCATGGGTGTTTTCGACCGAGACATTGAGTTCCATGGAGATGAAAGCCCGGAATCGGGCCGAATCGAGCACTCCTGCCATGCCGAGAATCCTGTTTTTCGGAAATCCGCTGGCGTCGTAGGCTACATGACACATCGCATCCAAGGGGTTGCTTACAATGATCAATTTCGCATCGGGAGCGACAGCGGCGATTTCCCTGGTAACCGATTCCATGATGCCCATGTTTGTGTTCAATAAATCATCCCTGCTCATTCCGGGTTTTCTGGGAATTCCGGCCGTGATTATAACGACGTCCGAATCCTTGGCTGCGCTGTAATCACCAGTTACCCCAGTTAATTTAGAGTCATGCTTCTCGATGGGGGCCGCTTCGGCCAGATCAAGGGCCTTTCCGGCCGGAACGCCTTCAATGATATCGATAAGTACGACATCGGCGAGTTCCTTTTCGGCCAGGCGCATCGCGGCGGTCGCCCCGACGTTTCCAGCTCCGACGACGGTTGCTTTTTTCTTCATGGTTTTCTCCTTTCCTCCGGTAAATGATTGTTTTCAAGACAAGATAAAATGTTCAAATAAATCCCGGTGGAAGTACAGTAAAAATTCCCAGGACCAGCGTAGGGCTTGATAAATCCGAAATAAGGCTGTTTCCTATTCTAAATCAAGGATCGAGGCTTCCCCTCTGTCTTGGAATTCCCCGTTCGCACCGAGAGCGTTTCTGATTGTGGTTTCAACATAATTCAAATGGTCCAGGATCGCGGTTCTGGTCTTTTCGGGCTCTCTTTGCTTTATGGCTTCCACCACTCGGTTATGTTGCTCCCAGATAGTGACGTTGTTCATGTTGCCGTAAAAGCGGGCGATGAAATTTTTCAGCAGGTCGTATATGGTGAACATTATGTGAGTTTGAACTTTGTTATGACTGGCTCGGGCGATTTCCAGGTGGAAATCCGCATCGTTTTTACCAAAGCTGGGCTCTGA
>CAYXDR010000314.1:2497-4362 GCA_964463515.1 uncultured Desulfobacteraceae bacterium
CAGGTGAGGCTCCATTGCAGCAGCACACCTCTCGAGCACAGCGATTTCCTCGTCGGTCGCCCTGGTGGCGGCGTGGTAGCCGTTCCATGCCTCGATGGCTTTTCGGACCTCGATGAGCTCAAGAGCGGTGACAACATCCTCCTTCACGAGCAGATCCAGGGGCTCCAAAATTCGCCCTGATGCGAGGGATCGCACGATGGTGCGGTTCCCCTGGGTAATTTCGAGATACCCCATGCCCACCAGGGATTTGAGCGCTTCCCGGAGAGAAGGCCTGCTGACGTTCAGAATGCTGATCAATTTTCTTTCCGGAGGCAGCGGCTCTCCCGGCCTCAGCTTTCCCTGCAGGATAAGCTCCTTGATTTGATTGGCTATCTTGACCGAAAGTTTTTCCTGTACGATAGGTTTGAAAAGTGGACTGACCATATTACCTCTGTACCGTTTTTGTTAGTTGTTTTTTTAGTCCCCCAGCCCCCCTTTGTCAACGAAAAAATGCATGCAATAAATAGTTTATGTGCTGCAGCCAGCAACTTGAGCCCCGAGGGCGGGCATTATAAAAAAAGTGCTTGACACCTTTCTGTTTTTGCTGTTAAAGATTGATGTCAAATGGTATTACCAGATGTAAATAAATAATGCAAGAACGTAAAAATCAACAGAATCTATGGAGGCGAGATGGCTAAGTTCTATGAGTACCAGGGAAAGGAGTGGTTCAAAAAGTACGGTATCCCCATCCCTGAAGGGTTTGTCGCGAAGTCGCCTGAAGAAGCGAAAGAGGCTGCAGCAAAGCTAGGAAAACCGGTGGTGGTCAAGGCCCAGGTATGGGCGGGCGGCCGCGGCAAGGGGGGATTCGTGAAATTCGCCGACACTCCCGAGGAGGCCTCCGAAGCGGCTCGAAGTATAATCGGCAAAGAGCATAGAGGGTTGGAGGTCAAGTCGGTGCTGGTCGAGGAGAAGCTTCCGATCAAGCAGGAATTTTATGCCGGCGTTATCATCAATTCCGCGCAGGACGTACGTGGCCCCGTGCTCATGTTCAGCCCCGCAGGCGGCGTAGATATCGAATCTGTACCCAAGGACCAGATTGCCTTGCTCAATGTGGATGTGATCAAGGGACTGATGCCCTATGATACGCTGGACATGTGCGTGTCCATGGGCGTGAAGGGGAAGGTCCTCAGGCCTGTCGCAGACATCGTGTTCAAGCTCTTCAAGATGTTTCAGGGGCTCGACTGCAGGAGCCTCGAGATCAACCCTCTCGTTATCTGTGAAGACGGCAGGGTTCTTGCGGCCGATTGCCGCATGGCTATAGACGACCAGGCCCTTTTCAGACACCCGGAGCTTGGAATCAAAATCGGGCGGGAATTCCTTAAAGAGCCGAGCCAATTCGATTTGATAGGTTGGAGCTTCGAAGAGAGCGATTTTCGCGGAACAAGTTATGTCGCTGAGATGGCGCCGCCTGAAGAGCTGAAAAAGGGTGGTTATGTAGGATTTCACGGGATAGGAGGCGGCGCGGCGATGCTGGGCATGGACGCGATGAACCGCGTTGGATTGAAGGTGGCGGATTTTGCCGATACAAGTGGAAATCCGACCGCGTCCAAAGTCTACAGGGTCGTCAAATTGATAATGTCGCAGCCCGGCATAGAAGGTTACATCCTTGCCGGCTTCATGATGGCCAACCAGGAACAGTGGCACCATGCACACGGCATCGTGAAAGCTCTGCGTGAAGAACTCCCGAAGAGACCGGGGTTCCCTGCCGTGATCCTGCTGTGCGGTAACAAAGAAAAGGAATCGCAGGAGATCTTGAAGGAAGGTTTGGCAGATCTCAATGCCAGGGTCGAAATATATGACCGGGAGTACGTTTATGATGCTTCCTT